>JAVBLQ010000046.1:0-34787 GCA_031553435.1 Bacteroidales bacterium
AGCCGAGTTTGACTTTCTCCAGGTGTGGATTCCACTCCTCCTGAAAGAGCTTGTAGGAGGTACTGATGGTTTTTACTTCCTGGCGCAAGATGAACTGGAAGTAAAGCCGCCCTTCGGAGCCGGGAACACTGGAAGGACGGAGCTTGAGCTTAATGCTGGTGGTGTGCATGATCTTGATTTTTTGTGAAAGGTGAAGGTCGCTGCGCTCTCTTGTGAACTCGTTTCACTCATGGTGAAGGGGCGACAATGCGACAGACGTCACTTCGCCACAGTTTTCACCTTTCACAAGGGAACGAAGTGACCTTCATCTTTCACCTTCATATTGATTTCAATTTGAATATTTAAACAGTTTATAAAAAATTCTGCACATAACCTCTTAAAAGGAAGTATTGAAAATATAACTATCAAAAGAAATCATGATCCTACAGTAATTTTTGATTGATTTAAACGGGATTTTTCTTGCCGTGTATGCATTGTTTCCCATAGAAGAGCCGGAGTATATGTCGTAAGTTTCTCTTCAGATTGAATCATTTCTGTGATCTCCTTCAAATGCTTATTTTGCAATTTCAAAGCAGCAGTATAAGATACCGGAGAACTACCTTCATACAAAATGGGTAACAGATACGGAGAATTTTTACATGTACCCGCATAATAATCAATAATCCTCTGTATTTCAGGAGTCAATTTTATTCTTACACGTCGTTTGTTTTTTTGAGAAACATAACTTATCGTATTTTCTTTTAGATCACTTTTTTTCAGATTTGCCAAATCAACAAAGTTAGCGCCTTTGAGTAAATAGCTGAAAATAAACATATCAAGTGAAAACTTCAAAGAAGTAAGTTTTTTACGCATCACGTGAACCGGCAAATCAGATTTCAGGAGTTCGTCAAAAGAATTTTTTGACGAATCAAGATTCCGGGTATTGCGCCTTTGAGCATATATATCTACAAATATATTGTGTTCTACTCCATCAATCAGATCCTGCCGGGCAGCCCTGTTATAGATAGCTTTCAAATTACGCATGTAAAATAAGTTTGTATTGAGTGATTTACCTTCTTCTTTCAGATGTTTCGTATAATCCTGAATAAAAATGTGGTTGATCTTTTTGAGGAATAGTTTCTTCTCTTTATGAAAATCCAGCAAGTGTTTAAGCACTACCTGATAAACCGGTATTATTTGTTTTTGTCCATTGTGCCGGAAAACAGTTTCCAATTCATTAACAAATGCGGAAAGAAGAACATAATCTTCGTTTTTCAAATAAAAATCAACAAGTCTTTGCAAACTATAATCACCTTGTTTTTCCAAACGAAGAACTTTGGAAGTTATGGCTTCCCATTCTTCACGCAATGCATTAGTGATTTCTTTCAGATAACGTTCTCTTTGAAGAGAAGTATTTTCAACGAGAATAGCAGATGACTTATTATCCCATTCCGACGAAAAAATTGAGTAGGGTGTAGCTACCAACCTGACATTACGGTTCCTGATAAATTGGATGTAAAGACGCCCTTCCTTACCATAAACAGATGAGGGAGAGAATTTGAGTTTAAGACTAGTTTGCATAATAAAAATTTAAATGGTGAGGTTAATCATTATTCCTAATAACACATAAAAATAGAGTATATCGTTATAACCACTGGAGGAAGGATTTTGTTGTGTAATTACTGATATTTTTTTTAAAATTCTATAAAATGCCTCATACCCTATAAATCGTAAACCAGTTCAGTACGGAAAGAACATGAACTCTTCTAATACTTATATTCTTGCTTTCCGGAAAATATTTCCAACTTTTTGATATGTTTATGTAAGATTAACAAAACCATTAAACCGAACAATCCAAAGGAACAATCAATCAACTGCCAATAAAAAGGAATTCCTCTGACATAACCGCAAATAAAGGCCAAAGGAAAGATTCCCACACAGACCACCATTCCAAAATAAACAATCCAAATATTACGAATAGGCTTTAAATAGACTCCGATAAACGCAAAAGCAATTATTAAATGGGAAAATGCCAACCAATCGGTTCCGTATGCAAGGAATGGAAATTTAATACTGGTTTCGGAAAGTCCTTGGTTCACATATGCAATCCAATGTTGCAATCCCCCGTAAGTGTCGGGAGATGCTGTTGGTGAAATTGAAAATATTTTGCACAAAATGTCTAATTCCCAGGTTAATGGAAAGGCCGTTAATCCGGATATAACAAGAGAAATGATAAAAAATAAACTTAAACCACGGATGTTTTTCAATAGTCTTCTTTCCATACATTTTTATATAACGGATTTGCTTTACAAAGATAAAAAAAATCCAAATATTTCATTTTCCATTAAAATAAATATCGAAAACTATAATTTCCGAATGTGTGCCGATGCGATATGGGGGACCGGATAAACCTAATCCTGAGGTAATAAAGAGATTTGTGTTTCCGATTTTTCTCAAACCTTTGCTGAATCCGTTCCAAAACAGCTTGACTGTGTAGTTATGAGGCCAGATCTGCCCGTCATGCACATGCCCGAAAATAGCTAAATCTGTGTCATTTCTCACTTCTTCATAGATATTAACAGGCTGATGATCAGCAACTATTATGGGCTTTGACTTGTCTAATCCCGTCAACAGATAATTCAAAGGCTTACGGGCATGATTTGTAGCATCATCCCTTCCTACAAGATAGAAAGAGAGTTTGGGCATAACTGACGAATCTTGTAATACAGTCATTCCGGCGCTTTTCATCCATTCGATTTTTTTATCCAGATTCATCCGGTATTCATGATTACCTAAAATGGCATATACACCCAAAGGTGCATGTAATTGCCGGAATTCTTCTTCCAGCTTATTTTTAATGATCGAGTGCAAATCATAATCTATCTGGTCTCCACCCAAAATAACCAAATCACAATGTTGTTCATTAATCAGGTCTACATATCGCCGGGCTTCTTTTTTATTGATTATATCTCCGAGATGAATATCCGAAGCAAATGCGATTCTCACTTTTTTCATGTTGCCTGCATTCTTCGGGATATGTATTTCTATATTTTCGACAACCGGATGGCTGAAACTATAATATCCAATCGATAAAATAATGGGAATCAGAAGTATACAGATAACAAAAGAAGTATACCTGACTTTTGTTTTATTATTACGAACGAAAGAGGGGAAAAAAGGGAAATAATGATCAATCAGCCTCAACAGATCCAAAAACGTAATCATCATGAATAAATACAATGATGCTATAAACCAGCTTCCGCAAACCATTTGTATGAAATACAAAATTTCATCCGGCATGGTTTTGTACAAAAAATAAGCTGAAGTGTATAATAATAATTCCAAACAACCTAAACTAAGAAATGGAATTGTCCAGGCTTTTTTATTGGGCAAAACTTTGTATCCCCTGTAAAAAATATAAGTTGTAAGAAGGATTTGGGCTATAGCTGATGTAAGAAATATTTTCATTTATTGCTTGAAATTCAATTTAATATCAATAATTTCGGATTGAGTTCCCAATCGATAGGGAGGTCCCCAAAGTCCCAACCCGCTGGATACATAAAAATGTGTATCACCTTCTGTTTTATATCCATAAGGTATTCTGTACGTTTTTTTTACGATTTCACTCATTGGCCAGACTTGTCCCAGGTGAGTATGCCCGCAAATATATAGATCAATATGGTTGTTAAACGCATCATCCATGTTTTTATCATGAGGTTGATGATTCATACAAAGCAAAGGTAAATTCTTATGATCTATCTTTTTAAGAATTTCTCCTAACATTTCTTGCTTGCCACTGCTGAAATCATCCTGACCTATGAGAATAAATGTACTATCCGGACTTACAAATTCGTTTTTCAATTCGCGTATTCCGGTCTTGGCAATGAATGCATCTGAAGCTTTTTGCCCTGAAATATATTCATGATTACCAGGTACCATATAAACACCTAAAGGAGCTTTTAGTTGTAATAATTCCTCATACATTTTTTGTTCTTCCAACGGACGGGTATGTATATCAATCAAATCTCCGGCAATCAGAATAATCTCCGGATTCAGGCTATTGATTTGTTTAACATATTTTTTCAATCTTTCTTTATCAATTGTAAATCCGAGATGTACGTCGCTGACGGCCACTATATGCAATGATTTTCTTCCGTTAGCAAATTTATCTACATTGATTTCCAGTTTTTTGATTACAGGATGAGAGAATTTATGATAACCAATACTAAAAAGCGTTATCAAACCTAAAATTATAGTAATAAAAATAAATTGTCCGGACAAAATTTTGTTTTCTTGTATGAACGAAGGAAAGATATGGAAAAAATGATTGAGTATCCGGAAAAGATCAATCGCTATCAGAATAATAAAAAGGTAAAGAAATGCCAACATCCAGGTGCTGCCTGTAAGCATCAATGCCTTCATAACAGGCAGAGGCAGAGAACTTCTACCTAGCATTGCCATGAAGAAAGAGCTTGCAAGCAAAACGGATAAACATATGTATATTATTTTGAAGTAAATATTGTGAGGAAGTACTTGCCAACCTCTAAAAAAAACATAAATATTCAGGACTGAATAGACTAAGATAATGACAATAATGTATTTCATCAAATTAAAAAAATAAATTGGAGGCAAATTTAATTAAAATATTCATGTACATTTGTATTATTGTTCGTTTAATATTGAATGTTAACCCCTAAATATTCATCATTAAGCAACAAACAATTATTAACAATTAAACTTAAAACATTTTTTTCTTATGAAAACAGGTCAGAAATTTATGGCAGAATTAATCGGCACTTTTGTGCTGGTACTTGGAGGTTGCGGTACGGCTGTATTTGCCGGGCCTGCCGTTGGATTCGCAGGTGTAGCTCTTGCTTTTGGTTTAACTGTGGTAGCGATGGCTTATGGAATCGGTCATATCTCAGGTGCTCATCTTAATCCTGCTGTTTCTGTGGGAGCTTTTGCCGCCGGCAGAATGAATGCCAAAGATTTGTGTGTTTACATTATTGCACAAATATTGGGAGGTCTTATTGCTGCTGCTTTGATGGCTTTTATAGTAAGTAGTATTCCGGATATGGTTCGCAGTACTTTTGCTGCTAATGGTTATGGAGACTTTTTCTCCGGAGCTACAAATTATCTTAAGGTCAATGCTATCGGCGCTTTTGCCGTAGAATTGGTTCTTACTTTCATCTTTTTGATTGTAATCCTCGGTTCAACAGACGATCGTGCTCCTAAAGGTTTTGCAGGAGTTGCCATTGGTTTGACTTTGACTTTGATTCACCTGATCAGTATTCCTTTGACTAATACTTCTGTGAATCCGGCTCGTTCTATCAGTCAGGCTGTTTTCTCCGAAAATGCATTAGCTTTACCTCAACTTTGGTTGTTTATTGTGGCTCCGATTGTAGGAGCAGCATTGGCCGGCGTTGTGTATAATGTAATTGCTTCTAAAAAATAATATTTTGCTACAGGGTGACAAGGTGACAAAGTGACAATACACTTGTCAACCCTGTCACCTCTTCACCCTGTCACTTTTTCACCTTTTTTCACTAAAACATATGGCGCCATTCATTCAAATCAGCGAAAAATTAAATGCTCTCAGGTCTGTGATGCAGGAGCAGAAAGTCGATGCATGTATTATCCCTTCTTCCGATGCTCATCAAAGTGAATATACTCCTGCCTATTGGGGTGTCAGAGCCTGGATTTCCGGATTTACAGGCTCTGCAGGTACGGTTGTCGTTACCATGGAAAAAGCTTTTTTATGGACAGATTCACGTTACTTCCTTCAAGCAACAAAAGAACTGGAAGGTTCCGAATTTATCTTACAAAAAGACGGATTACCTGAAACTCCTTCAATCCAGCAATGGCTTTGCACCAACTTACCTCCACGATCCATTGTCGGCATAGATGGTTTGGCCTTTAGCATCAAGGAAATGGAGTTGCTACAACCAACCTTACAAACTGCTCAATTGATATTGAAAACTGATTTTGCGCCTTTCGATAAAATATGGGAGAACAGACCTCCGCTTCCTGACAACAAAATATTCTTATTGCCTGAAGAAATTTCGGGAGAAAACACTGCAAGCAAGATAAACCGTATCAGGGAAAAGATCAAAAGTGACAACTGCAATTCGATCCTCATTTCAGCTTTGGATGAGATAGCATGGACATTCAATATCAGAAGTAAAGATGTTGTATATAATCCGGTGGCCGTTGCCTATGCAATTATAACTCCTGAAGAATCGGTTATTTTTATCAATCCGGAGAAAGTTACAAAAGAAATCGCGGCAGGATTTCAACAACAAAACATCAAAATATCCGAATACAATCATTTGCCGGTTTATTTGGCTAAAACAACTATCCCCTTGAAAATCAGGATAGATGCTAATAAAACAAATTTTTACAACTATAACGTTATTAAATCGTTAGCGGAAAGCGGAAATAATATTCAGTTTGAATTAAAATATAATCCATCTCCGGTTGCAGTACTCAAAGCCATTAAAAATGCAACCGAAATTTCCGGTTTTCATGATGTGATGAAAAAAGACGGGGTTGCTTTACTTCAGGTACAAAGATGGATTGAATATTCTTTGAAAGAAGGAAAATTATTTACGGAAAAAGATATAGAAAATAAAATCAAAAACTTCAGAAGCGTTCAGGATAATTATGTCGGCGAAAGTTTCCATGCTATCATCGGATACCAATCTAACGGAGCAATCATTCATTATAATTCAAAAAAAGAAACAGCCTCTGAAATTCATCCCAAAGGAATGTTGCTGATGGATACCGGAGCTCAGTATTTCAACGGAACAACTGACATTACACGAACTCATGCGTTGGGAAGTATTTCCGAAGAAATGAAACACGATTATACTTTGGTGTTGAAAGGCCATATCGGAATTGCCACCGCCAGATTTCCGAAAGGAACAAGAGGTTCACAACTCGACATACTGGCACGCAGGTTCATGTGGAACGAAGGATCTACTTACCTGCATGGCACAGGACACGGAATCGGCCATTTTCTCAATGTACACGAAGGGCCTCAGAATATTCGTTTGGAAGAAAATCCCGTGACTCTTGAGCCGGGCATGGTTATTTCAAACGAACCCGGACTATATCGTGATGGCGCTTACGGTATTCGTATCGAAAATTTAATCCTTGTAACTGATTTCAAGGAAACCGAATCCGGCAAATTCTATCAATTCGAAACGTTGACACTATTTCCCATCAATACCCAATTGATACAAAAAGAGTTATTGACTATTGAAGAAAAAGAATGGTTGAATAACTATCACCAAATGGTTTATGACAAATTGTCTCCTCTGCTTTCACAAGAAGAAAAAGAATGGCTGAAGGATAAGACGATGCCGTTAAATTAATTTACTTACATGTCATTATCC
The DNA here is from genome assembly GCA_031553435.1 of Bacteroidales bacterium. Classification (GTDB taxonomy): domain Bacteria; phylum Bacteroidota; class Bacteroidia; order Bacteroidales; family Azobacteroidaceae; genus JAVBLQ01. The sequence continues at coordinate 7,377 of JAVBLQ010000046.1, forward strand.
GCAACACCAACTTATCCGTTTCATTCATACCTTTGGAGCCGATGAGGGTCAGGTTGCGGATGCATTGATCCACATCTTCATCGATAATACCTTCTACGGCTTCGACTACTTTGCCTTCCATAGCCATCATGGCGGAAAAAACAGCGGTAGAAACGCCACTGCTGACTTTCAATGCGCATCCGGGTTTGGCTCCGTCGCAAATCATTCCCGTTAAGTTGGCAACCATGTTTTTGACTGCGAAGGAAACTTTCTGGTATTTTCCTCCCATCAGGTAAACAATTCCACAAGCTGAACCGGTAGCGGCAATAACACAACCGCAGAGAGCAGAAAGTCGTCCGAGACTTTGTTTGATATAAATCACAGTTAAATGACTAAGCATCAATGCCCGGATCAGCATTTCTTCCGGCTGATGGGTCTCTTCCGCATAGACAACGACCGGCAAAGTGGCGGCAATTCCCTGATTTCCACTGCCCGAATTACTCATTACGGGAATCATAGCTCCCGCCATGCGGGCATCACAAGCTGATGAGGTGAATGATAATATTTTAGAGAACAAACCATCTCCCATCATTTGACTATTCTTAGGATTCAAAAGTGTTTTTCCTAAAGCGTGTCCGTAATTATGTTGGAAAGAAATTTCCGCTGCTTTTTTATTTAAATCGGCAGATTCCAGGATAAAACGGATTTCTTCCGGAGGAGCGGTCATAGCAAAATCATAAACTTTCTGTAAATCAAGATTTAACAAGTCATCGCAAGTTTTCTCCTGATTTTCAGAAGTGCATTCATCTTGCAGAATTTGTCCGTTTTTTTCAATAAAGGAGATGTGGGTGTGAGAACTTCTGATGACAACTTTTGTTTCATCGTTGCCTCTCTTGCAAATAACTTCGATGTATAATTTGTCGTCAATATCTTCTTTTAAAGCAATGGAGATTTTTTTTTCATCAATCATCTTTTTGCCTTGCTCGATGGATTCTGGAGAAATATCTCTAAGGACTTCCAATAAATATTCGGATTTACCGATCAAAGCGCCTAAAGCCACGGCAATAGGTAAACCGGTCATTCCTGTGCCCGGGATGCCGACTCCCATGGCATTTTTTAACACATTGGCGCTGAGATATACGGAGATCGACTCCGGTTTCTCTCCTAAAACTTCTGTCGCTTTCGCAACAGCCAATGCTACAGCAACAGGTTCTGTGCAACCAATAGCAGGAACAACTTCCCGTTTAACCAGATCAATTATTTCCTGACGTTCTTCTTTACTAAGATTCATATTCTGTTTTTCATATTTTGACTAACATTTCTATCCATTTTTCACTGTCGTTCAGGCTTTCCACCAGTTCATATTTTTCTCCGCCATTGTCCAGAAACAATTTTTTGTATTCTACACCTAATTCGATAGTAGTTTCCAGACAATCGGCTACAAAAGAAGGTGCAACTACAAGTAAACTTTTAATACCTTGACGGGCTTTTTCTATGATCAATTGATCCGCAAAAGGTTGTAGCCAGTCTTTCGACACTTGCGATTGAAAAGCTGTTATTATTTTTTCTTTGGGTAATTGTAATTTTTCGACAATCAGGCGGGTTGTTTCGTTGCATGCAGAAACATAACAATAAGATGTCCCGGAAACGTCTTTTACATGACTCATCGGTAAACTATGGTATGTAAACAGGATTTGTTCATAATCTTCCGGATGATATGTTGAGATCCTTCCGGCAAAAGCTTCTATAAAAAACGGATGCTGATAAAAGGTATTTATCGTTCTGATTTCCGGTATAACAGGATATTTCCCCAATGCTTTCATTACCATCTCCAATGCAACACCTGTGGATGAAGATGCGTACTGAGGAAACATAGGAATGATGGTTAACTGCGAGAATCCTTGCCGGACAATCTCTTGCACGCTCTTTTGGATGGATGGTTTGCCGAAACACATTCCCAGAAAAACGGAAATTTCATCATTCAACTTTTCCTGTAATAAATTTTGAGTTTTTAATCCGTAAAACGGTAGCGGAAAATTGTTATTATATTTTTTCCAAAGTATTTGATAACGAGCAGAAGAACGAGCTGAGCGGAAAGGAACAATAATCCCGTTTACCAATATTTTCCTGAAAAATGCAGGGATAGAAATGATTCGCTTTTGCCCCAGAAAAACAGATAAATATCTGGCAACATCCCATAATTTAGGACTATCCGGACTGCCTGTATTAAGCAATAAGATGGCTTTCATTTCATAGAACAAGCGCCAATATCAACATAACTACCTGAAGCCCGATCAATAACCAAAACAGGAACATGGACGGACGACTCACACTCGCAATCGTATTATTGATTTTCAGGCAAATAATAGAAGCAAGCGGTTGATCTTGCTGGAAATCCATGTCATCAAGTTTTAACTTGCGAAATCCGAGATTCAGCGCCTTTCTTTGTATCCGGTTGATAGATTTATCTTTTCTTACTTCATCCAGTAATTTAATTTTTATCATGGCCTTGTTGGTCACATCTTTCAACCATTCGGGTTGTAATGCGTTGGAAATATGTTCGATATATGTCAATGTTTTTGGGAGAATGAAGTCGGATAATTTATTTTTCCACAATGAATAGAGCGCAGTTTGAAGTGCATGCTTCGAAGCCAGGGCGAAATATAAAAAGACAAAGATACAGGACATTACAATCAATGCGTCGGCATATGGTTCGGTCTTTATTACCAATGCAAAGCCATTTTCTTTTTCGGGAGAGTTAAATAGTATCATAATTCCTGCCAAAAAGCATATAACGGAAAATATTAATCCTCCGAATGCTATTTTTGACCATGCCATCGCCGATTTTAATCCGATTGAGCGATATATTTTACTTTCAGAACTCATTGGTCTTGCAGATTAGTTGTGTTTAAATCATTCATATCAATTTCAAAATAATTAAACTTAATTATTAACCACAAAGGTAATAATTTTGTAATTTTGCCCACTTTATTTTGAATAATTTATTATGCCGTTAAATTTACCGAAAAATCTGCCTGCGATAGAATTATTGAAGCAAGAAACTATTTTTGTCATGGATTCACTCCGTGCCGAAACACAGGATATTCGTCCGTTGAAAGTCTGTATCCTGAATCTGATGCCTTTAAAGATCACTACCGAAACAGATTTGGTTCGTTTATTATCGAACTCGCCTTTACAAATTGAAGTTGATTTCCTGAAAATCAAAGGTCATACATCCAAAAATACTCCGGTGGAGCATATGATGGCATTTTACAAAGATTTTAATGAAATAAGCGCAATCAATTATGATGGCATGATCATTACGGGTGCTCCTGTCGAACAAATGAATTTCGAAGAAGTTACATACTGGGATGAAATTAAAGAGATTTTCGATTGGGCAAGAAAACATGTCACCTCCACTTTGTACATCTGTTGGTCGGCGCAAGCAGCTCTGTATCATTTTTATGGCGTTCCCAAATATCCTTTAAGCTCGAAACAATTCGGTGTTTACAAGCATAATCTGAACAATCCGGCTTTTCCGTTGTTTAGAGGTTTTGATGATGTGTTTTATGTACCTCATAGCCGGCACACGGAAGTCAGGAAAGAGGATATTCTGAAAAACAAATCATTAACGGTTTTGTCGGAATCAGAAGACTCCGGTGTTTATATTGTAATGTCCAGGGGCGGACGTGAATTCTTTATCACAGGACATTCCGAATATTCTCCTGAAACATTGCACAATGAATATATGAGAGATTTGAATAAAAATTTACCAATCAATATGCCTGAAAATTACTATCGGGATAATGATGTTGACAAAGGGATTGTTGTCCGTTGGCGATCACATGCCAATTTATTATTTACCAACTGGCTCAATTATTTTGTTTATCAGGAAACTCCGTATGATTCGAGGAATATTGAAAATTTGGAAGAACTGAAAGTAAAGAACTAAGAGTGAAGAATTCAATAAATTATGGGTGATTTAACACTAACAACCCCGTCATTGCTTTTTTCAGCAATTTCTTTGATCCTGTTGGCATACACCAATAGGTTTCTGTCTTATGCTCAATTAGTCAGGAATTTGAAAGATAAATATGTTGAGCATCCGGATTTGGTGACCATGGCTCAGATTGATAATTTGAGAATACGTTTGCGCCTGGTACGCAATATGCAGGTTTTTGGAGTAACGAGTCTGTTCTTTTGTGTTATCTCTATGTTCTTCATTTATATTGAATGGAATAATGCTGCTGCTTATTTTTTTGGAGGCGGTTTGATTTGTCTGATTATTTCCCTGGCAGTCTGTTTACGTGAAATATTTATTTCCGTCAAAGCTTTGGAAATTTATCTCAGTGACATAGAAAGAGGTAAACAATCTCAGGGCAGTATATGGCAAGGTGAGGAATGAAAATTTTAAGTCCAAAGAAAATAGAGTTATTGGCTCCTGCAAAAGATCTTGAATGTGGGATAGAGGCAATCAATCATGGTGCGGATGCCGTTTATATCGGGGCTCCTAAGTTCAGTGCCAGAGCCTCTGCCGGAAATTCGATTGATGATATCCGTAAATTAGCGGCTTATGCTCACCTTTATTCAGCCAAGGTTTATGTGGCACTTAATACAATTCTGAAAGATGAAGAGCTTAAGGAAGCTGAACAAACAATTTGGGGCTTATATCATTCCGGAGTTGATGCTGTCATTATTCAGGATATGGGTATCCTGGAAATGAATTTACCTCCGGTTGCCATTCATGCCAGTACACAAGCAGACAACAGAGATCCTGAAAAAATCAAATTCCTTGAAAAAGCAGGATTCTCTCAGATTGTTTTGGCTCGCGAACTTTCTTTACAACAAATCAAAGATATTGCAGATAAAGTCACTGTTCCGTTGGAAGTTTTTGTACACGGAGCTTTGTGTGTGAGTTACAGCGGACAATGCTATATCAGTCAGGCGATGTGCGGGCGAAGTGCGAATCGTGGCGAATGCGCCCAGTATTGCCGGCTTCCTTATACTTTACAAGATGCGAAAGGCCGTACAATTGTATCAAATAAACATTTGCTTTCATTGAAAGATCTGAACCTTTCGGATTCATTGGAGCAATTACTGGACGCAGGTGCCAGTTCATTGAAAATAGAGGGCCGCTTAAAAGATATTTCCTATGTAAAAAATGTAACGGCTTATTACCGGAAAAAACTGGATGAGATTTTTGCTCGCAGACCGGAATATGTGCCTGCATCTGCCGGAAAGTGTACTTTCTCTTTTATACCGGATCCTGCAAAAAGTTTCAACCGTGGATTTACTTCCTATTTTTTGAATGGAAGACAAGAAAATATTATTTCCGAAGATACGCCCAAATCTATAGGAGAGTTAGTCGGAAAGGTAAAAGATGTGGAAAAAAATTTCTTGACCATTACCAGAAAAGTAGAATTGAACAATGGCGATGGTTTGTGTTTCCTTAATGAAAAAGGCGAATTTCAGGGATTTCGGGTTAACAGAGTAGAAGGGAATAAAGTTTTTCCGGCGGAAATGCCGCGAATAACGCTTCATACTTTGTTGTACCGGAATTTCAATCAATCATTTGAGAAACAGCTTTCCAAAAAATCTTCCGATAGAAAAATTCCGCTTTCAATCACACTGGAGGAAAATAATTTCGGGTTTACATTGTCAGGAGAAACTGGAGATAATTGTTCGGCATCTATTGCTATTCCTTTGACTAAAGAATTGGCAAATAAGGAACAACGTCAGGTTATTGAACAACATTTGTCGAAATTCGGCAATACAATTTTTGAGGTTGAAAACATCAGCGTTGATTTCGGCCGGAATTATTTTATTCCTGCTTCTGTTTTATCTGAAATGAGAAGACAGTTGACAGAAAAATTATTAATAGTCAGAAAAATAAGGTATAAACAATCATACAGACATATTGTCCCCAATGATTATCCATACCCGGAAAAATCATTATCGTACACAGGAAATGTTTCGAATGTAAAAGCCAGGGATTTTTATCGTCGTCATGGGGTGCAACAAATAGACGAGGCTTTTGAGTTGAAAAAAACGGAAGATGCAATATTGATGTTCTCCAAACATTGTCTTCGTTATGCTTTAGGATATTGTCCTCATTACCAAAAAGGGAAGGCCCCGTTGCCGGAGCCCCTAACCCTCTTAAATAATCACTATAAATTAAAGTTAGAATTCGATTGCAAAAAATGCGAAATGAAATTATGCTGATGGAGGAGTTTCCTCGCAGTCGCATTTTTCTTTGCATTCACATGCAACCTTATCTTTGAGATAAGTCATTTTATCACCCAGGAATTCAATCCATTGTTTTCTTTTTTCTGCGTCAGTGCCCAAAACATAGCCAACTCCGACACCTACTAATGCTCCGATGACGATACCGCCTAATAATTCTCCTGCTTTCATAATGATATTTTTTAATAGTTAGTTGATGACTCTATAATTATAAAACAAAAAAAAGGCGTTAATGTTGTATCAAAGGTAAAAAAACTTATTAAAATATTTCAAAATATGATGTTGAATTGAGAAGTCTGTCAATGAATGACATGTAAAATATCTTACTGATAATCAAATTTTTATTGGAAATTTTTCTCCTTTTCATTCCCGGATTTTGCAAACTACAGAAAAAATACTACTTTTGTACCCGGGTAAGTCCTATACGGTCAGCTCCCTTCAAATCCCCCAGGGTTTGACGACAGCAAGGGTAGTTGGTTGTAGCGACGCGATGTAGTAAGCTTACCCACCTGCCTCTTTAGCTCAGTTGGCCAGAGCACGTGATTTGTAATCTCGGGGTCGTTGGTTCGAATCCGACAAGAGGCTCGAAAAAAACAGCAAATTTGTGAAGATCCTTGTATAATGTATTATACAGGGATTTTTTTTCTACTTACCTAAGCAAATTTGTATAAATTCGGGCATTATGGCGTAGGACTGATTTGACCGCCCAAAAGAAAAGCCAGACAAAAGACTTTACCTGCACATTATCAATCGGTTGTCCTCGTTTGGCTGTAACTTGCTTTTTGGTTAGACTTTTATTTCATAAATATCTTATTCACTTTATATTTTCAATTCGCAATCAACTTCTTAATATGTAAATCTACATACCACAAGTAAGCAGATATTTTTTCGTAATTCATTTTTTTCATTAAATCAACATATTCGAGCATTTGCCTGGTGTGTGAAGGACGGGGAGTCCCGAATTTATAATCGATAATGATCACTTCTTTCTCCTTGATTATTACTCTGTCAGGTCTTTTGTGAGTAATAATATTGTTTTCTTTAATAATAATTTCACATTCATTATATACTTGGTATTGATCTGAAAACCAGTCTTCAGCATTGGATTGAGTAATCGCATTTTTTATATCCTGAATATATTTTTCTTTTTCTTCCGGACGGATAATACCTTCAAAGGAAAGCCGTTGTATAGTCGGCTCAATGTCACTTAATGTGTTGATACGTGAAAAAATGGAGTGCATCGTATTTCCATAAGCGATATATTCTTGTGACGGAGATTCTTCTGTCGAAATGAATTGCCGGGACTGATTGGATTGTTTGAATATGGATTTTTCCGGATTAAATGCTTTTGAAGTAAATGAAACGGTGCATATTTCCGGCGATTGTTTTAATAAATTGTCTATTTGATGCGCTTTTTTTGATAGATGACCATTCAGATTTCCTCTTTGAAAATGAAAATTTTCTTCATCAAAAATTCCTTCTATTTCAAGGACAGATTCTTGCAGAAGATCTGAGACGTTTTTTATATCGTCGACCGTTTCCAGTTTTTTCTTGTATTTTCCGAGTATTAAAAGATTATGTTCTGCACGTGTGAAGGCAACGTACAACAAGTTCAGATTGTCCATCCAAGCTTGTCCGGTTTCATTCTCGTATTCCTGTACGAAAATGGTATCGTGCATTTTATTGTTATATTTTACAGGTAAAAGTTCCAGGTCATAAAATCCTTTTTTGGAACCGCACCAAATGATGGGATTTTTTTCAGGAAATATATCCCAATCGCAAAACGGGAATAGTACCGTATGAAATTGTAATCCTTTGGATTTGTGTATGGTCATTGCCCGAATCCCTTCAACAGAGGTGCCTGAGGGAACAGATTTGAATTGTAGTTCTTCATCCCAGAATTTCAGAAATGTATGGAGGTCAGCAGGGGAATCTTTCAGATAAGCGCTGATTGCATCGTAAAAAGTAAACATATAATTGCTTTGCCCGTCCATTTTTTCCAGTTGAAAAAGTCGGAATAAATGTCCGATCAGTTCGAACAAAGGAATTTGAATTAATTTCTCAGTATCATCAAATTCATGAATAAAAGGGGCTTGATTTCCTAAAACCAAATCCAGGTTATTTAAATTTTGGTTATGTAATTTATTCAAAAATATATGTAACTGGGCTTTATAAACAGGATTATCCGGATTGGCCAATACTCTTAAAGCTTCAATAATAATTCGTACGGCAGGGGAAGAGAGAAGCTGAAAAGCCTCATTGGAAACAATATTCAAATAATTTCCGGAAGCTAAATCCGGATTTGCATCCCGTTGATTGGCCAGATAATTGGCGATACTGATGATGCTTTTGTTGGTGCGTGTTAAAATGCAGATTTCTTCGGCAGGAATGCCGGCATCACGCAACATTTGAATTTGCCGTAACAACTGCTCTAATACTAAATCCGGGTACTTATTGTCTTCTGTTTTAGGTTGAATAAAATCGATGGAAATATATCCGGAATTGTCTTTCTTTCGCGTTTGCTGAATAACTTCTCCGGGTGAATATGCAGAGGTAAAAGGAGATTTCTCCTGATTACCGAAGAGTGAAATATATTTTTCATTTAGTAAAAATGCAGCATAAGTAAAAAATTGGTTGTTAAATTCGATGATTTCTTTTTCACTTCGATAATTAAAGGATAATGTTTCGATATTTGCCGGAAGTTCATTGCCGATGTTATTGAGAATGCTCCAGTCTCCGTTTCTCCATCGATAAATAGATTGTTTAACATCGCCGACAATTAAACTGAAATAATTATTGGCAATGATTTCGGATAACAATGATTTGAAATTTTTCCATTGTAAACGGGAAGTATCCTGGAATTCGTCGATCATCACATGTTTGATTTCTGCTCCGATTTTTTCGTAAATAAAGGGAGCATCAGAATCATCGATCATCCGGTTAAGGAATAAAGCCGTATCAGCAAGCATAAAGCGGTTATTTTCAGCATTCTGAGTGCTGATTTCATTGGTAATATCCCAAATCAAACCCAGTTGATGAAGATTATCGGTAATCATCCTGGAAGTATTGAATTTGCGTAAAATCTCAATCGACTGGTTGAGTAAAGGAATGAGATTCATTGTAGCAAGTGTAACAATCTCATCTTTTCGTTTATTTTTGCTTGTTGTCCATTTTTCCGGATCTGTCTGGCATGCTTCGATGGTTTTGTTGACTTCTGCTCTGGAATAATCGCCATCGGATAATTTTTTGAAAAAATTGATGGTTGTACCTTTATAACTGAAATCGGAAATATCCAGATTGCGTTGTTGTAAAATCTGTTGAATTTCGTTGTAAGATTTACGGAAAAAATCCTTACAATCTTTTTGAATTTTGCCTTGTTGTTTCCAGATTTCTTCAAAAATAGCAGGATTGGATTCCAGTTGTTTTTTCAATACAAATTCATGTTCCTGAAAATATTCGTTGAAAATACATTTGCTGAAATCGAATATTTCTTTTTCGATTCGCCAGTTGCTTCCTTCATCCAGTTTATTTTCGATGTATGTGGTCAGCCATTCCAGCAATTGAGGGTTATCGTTGGCATTCTCGATCATCGATTTAACAGCTTCCGATAATATTTTTCCGCTGTTCATTTCGATGTTGAATTTGGAACCCTTTCCGAGTTCTCGCGCCAGGTTTCTCAATACTTTCTGAAAAAAACTATCGATGGTTGTGATATATAACCGGCTGTAATCGTGGATGATTTGATTGAATACGACGTTTGCTTTTGTTCGGATCTCTTCTTCTTTCATCGGTTTACCGGCTTTTTGCAAAGCTTCCAGGAGAGATTGCATGAATACTTTGGAGTCGTCGCATCCGGAAGCCAATCCGTAAAGTTCGGCCAGGATACGGTCTTTCATTTCTCCCGTAGCATCTTTTGTGAAGGTTACAGCCAGGATATTCCGGTGTGAATTATTTGATTGTTTAACAATAAGTTCCTTGATGTATTCTAAAGCTAAAGTATAGGTTTTTCCCGAACCGGCAGAAGCTTTATATATTTTGAGTTTGGACATATATTCGTAAATTTGTTACGAAAATAGTAAAAAGAATGATAATCTCCTCGCCCACAAAACAATTTATAGCAGATCATTTAACAGATGATGTCCGGATGTTGGCATTAAAAAAACAAGCATTTTCATCACAAAATATAGATTTCACCTTAGCTATCCGGCAAATTTCCGGCCGACAATCTATCAAAAATAAAATTCCTTCCTGGTATGAAAATGAAGATATACTTTATCCGGAACATTTGCCCCTGGAACAATGTTCATCAGAGTTAACCGCCCGATACAAAGCATCTTTATTAAGAGGAAAGACTTTGGTTGACTTAACCGGAGGTTTTGGTGTGGATTGTGCATTTATGTCGTCCAATTTTGAAAAAGTTTTTTATGTAGAAAGGCAATCTGTCTTATGTGATTCGGCAAAAAATAACTTCAATTATCTGAATATCAAATATATAGAGGTTGTAAATGCAGATTCGACAGCATTTCTGAATGAAATGCCGGTTGCAGATTGTATTTTTATTGATCCTGCCCGGAGAGATGAAAAAGGAAAGAAAATGATTGCCCTTTCTGATTGCGAACCCGATATTTCATTGATACAAAATCAATTATTAAAAAAATCAAAAACCGCATTGGTGAAATTATCCCCAATGCTGGATATTACACTGGCTTTGCAATCTTTACCGGATACAACAGAAATCCATGTGGTTTCCGTAGATAATGAATGTAAGGAGTTATTGTTTTTATTGTCCTCTTCGAGGGCGGACCGGAGTAGCGAACCTTTGATTCATTGCATCAATCTATCTAAAAATAAAGAAATACAAGCTTTTCAATTTTATAAACCTGAAGAGCAAACAACCAATTGTATTTATACCTCAACCCCTGGGAAATATTTGTATGAACCAAACGCATCTATTTTGAAATCAGGCGCTTTCAAAATACTTACTCAAAAGTATCCGGTTAAGAAATTGCATCAGGATAGTCATTTATACACTTCCAATCAGTTGGTGCAGGAATTTCCCGGCAGGATTTTTCAAATAGAATCTGTTTTTTCTCTTCATAAAAATGATTTGAAACTACATCTTCAGGATATTTTCAAAGCCAATATTGCTGTCCGTAATTTTCCCGCTTCAGTGGATGAATTAAAGAAAAGATTGGGATTGAAAGATGGCGGAGAGGTCTATCTTTTTGCAACAACATTGAAAAACGGTAAAAAAGTTATTTTGAGGACGGTGAAAGTGGAATGTTGAGAAAAAATCATATCTTTGTCTTATCAAAATTTATAGACGATGAAAAAAACGAATTCAAAAAAGAAAACACCTCAAAGAATGGAGAGATCAGAACCAATAAAAAGCAAGCTAAAATCAAAAAATGCCGAAGAAAAATTCTGGTTAGATTTAATGGAAAGAAATTTGGCAAAATATGATTGGGAAGCAGATGTCTTTAATTTGGGTTTATAAGCAGTCGGTTACTTGATACCCATATATTGATTTGGTTTTTGAGTAATGATGAGGAATATTTGAATAAAAACATTCGGGAGGATATTGAATATTTTCAGCATGTACATTATGTCAGTATGGAATCTTTGCGGAAAATTGTTATTCTTCAGACTCTGAATAAAATAAAACTAAACTTTAGCATTGATGAAATTGTGTGTTGTTTGAATAATTATCAGATTGAGATTATATCGATTCAAATTGAGCATTTAAAAAAACTTGAAAAATTACCAATTCTTAAAATTGATGGAAAAACTCATGATGATCCATTTGACAGATTACTAATAGCTCAAGCCATTACCAATAAATACACAACTGTTAGTTCCGATAGAAAATTCCCCTTTTACAAAGATTATGGGTTAAAACTACTTGTGAATGAAAAATAAAAATTTTCTCCATTTTATTTGGGCAATCAAAATATTTGTTTTTACTTTGCATTTCAAAGTACTTTTGATTGCATGAAAACAAATAAAAAAGAATTAGAAACATTACAGGATATCCGCAATATGATGGAACGGAGCAGCCGTTTTATCAGTCTGAGCGGATGGAGCGGAATCGCAGCCGGAATTTGTGCATTGATCGGAGCTTATGTTGCTTATAGAGTGATCCGTTCAGGAGGAGATTCGTATATTATTCCTACAACCGAACTGAAGGTAAATATAATAATCATTGCGGCATTAACCTTCATTGCGGCATTTATTTCCGGATTTATCTTCACTTATATCAAAAGTAAAAAACAAGGAATTCCTATCTGGAACTCCACTTCCAAACGTTTGATGTGGAGTGTGGCTTTGCCTATGGCAGCCGGAGGCGCTTTTGTCTTGAAACTAATAGAACTGGGTATTCCGGGCTTAGTATCTCCTGCTTGTCTTATCTTTTATGGAATCGCTTTATTTTCAGGAAGTAAACAAACATTGGATGATATTCGTTATCTGGGATATGCTGAAATTCTATTGGGATGTTTGGCTTTAGTTTTTCCCGGTTACGGATTGTTATTGTGGACTTTAGGATTTGGAGTTTTCCATATTATATATGGTATCTATATGTGGTTGAAATACGAAAGAAAATGAATGTAAATGATTTAAATAAAGCTTTTGATAACCGGATCCGTCTGGGTATCATGAGTGCTTTGATCATTAACAAAGAAATTAATTTCAACGCACTCAAGGAATTGCTCCAGATTACGGACGGAAACCTGGCTTCTCATTTGAAAAGCCTGGAAGAATATGAGTATATTGAAGTAAAGAAAGGGTTTGTTGGAAGAAAAACCAATACCACTTACTCAATTACACAAACTGGTGAATTGGCTTTCAATCAACACCTGAATGCTTTGGAAGAGATTTTAAAAAATGTTCGCTAAATTTTTTTACTCTAACACTTTGAAATTCAAAGTGCTTTTATTGATTAATTTTTAATTTTTCATTCTTAATTCTTCATTATTTTTTATGGAAACTATTGAACAAAAACAAGAAGCAAAAACTTTTTTCGGAGAAAAGAAAAAAAGTATTTTACTATCCATCAAAGGATTGACTGTTGCATTTTTAACCTTATTGTTGTTGATTCCCACGCTCTTTATTTCAAATCTGATCAGAGAACGGTTAGACAGGCAGGAGGCTGTCAGACAGGAAGTATATTCCAAGTGGGCTTCGGAACAAACACTGACAGGTCCGATTTTAGTTATTCCTTACATGGAATCCGATTTAGAAAATTTAGATCAAAAAGAAAAATACAAACGCAAATTGCTTTATTTCATGCCTGAAACATTGGATATTCAGGGCGAAATATTTCCTCACCAACGTCATCGGAGCATATTTGATGTAACCGTATATCAAGCCGGATTAAATATGAAGGGTACATTTTCTCCCATAGATATTGCTTCTCTGGGAATTTCAGCAGACCAACTCCTTTTGAATGAATCATGTATATTCCTTGAAATAAGTGATTTCCGGGGTGTTGAAGAACAATTGAAAATTCACTGGGATGATCGGGATTTATCTCTTGGAAATGAAGCAGTCAGCTCAGGTTTATCCGATCACGTTTTAGGATCTCCTGTAAAAATTACCTATGAAGATTTGCAGCAAATACACAATTTCTCAATGAACATCAAAATAAAAGGCGCTGAAAACCTGATGTTTGCTCCGATAGGAAAAACAACTTCAACTCATTTGACATCTTCCTGGACAAATCCTTCATTTATCGGAAACTTTTTGCCGAATAATCCGGCAGAGGTAACAGATTCAGGCTTTGTGGCCGACTGGAAAATCCTGCATTTGAACAGGCCATTCCCGCAAGTTTGGAAAGGAAATACATACAATTTAAAATCGGCCTCTTATGGTGTAAAATTGTTGAATTCAACGGATTCGTATGCCAAAACCGAGCGCTCCATCAAATATGCTATTTTGTTCATCGCCCTTACTTTTGCTTTGTATTTCTTTATCGAGGTATTGAATAATAAAAAGATTCACTTAATTCAATACGCCTTAGTGGGAATGGCTTTATGCGTCTTTTACACTTTGTTGTTGTCTATCAGTGAGTATCTTAACTTCAACTTGGCCTATCTGATTGCTTCGCTCGCTACTATTGCTTTGATATCTTTTTATACCCAAAGCGCCTTCGGAAGTTGGAAAACAGCAGCATTATTTACAACCGTTTTATCCGGTCTTTACGGATTCATTTTCATCCTGATTCAGTTGCAAGACGGAGCTTTATTGTTCGGAAGCATCGGTTTGTTTGTTTTGCTGGCCATCATCATGTATTATTCCCGAAAAATTGATTGGTACGGACAGTGGAGTAAAAATTAATCAACATGAAAGAAGAAGCAAAAGTAATAGAAATCCCAACCCGCGATGCAATGTTTAACTGGGGATTGATTTGGGTCGTCCTCAATGGTTTATTATTTGCATTTTCGTTATACACATCAAAAACAAATACCAGTATTTTCAGCGAAGCATTTGTAATCTCTTATCTGCTTACTGCAAGTTATTGGTTCCCGGTTGTTTTTAAGGCAATTTTCATAAGAGATTCATATGAAACATATTATATGTATCCGGCATTAGTCCTGTCTCTCATCAGTTGTTTTTTGTTGAACAGGGAAATGGGCTTATTTTCCGAATCCGTTGCCTGGTATAGCGCTTCGCTTGTATTGCTATCTGTTGCAATTTTAACAATACCCTTTTATTGTATATTTTCCAAATGGCTTCAGTTTGTTCATAGTTTTATATCAGGAGTGGGTATATTGCTTTTGCTTTATCTTTCTATTTATTTGATGCCCGGATATCCGTTCGGAGCAATGGTATTTTTTATTTTTGGGATATCCCTGTTGATTTTTACTCCTCTTTTAATGCTTATTTATATTGGGAAGTGGATTGTTAAAAACTGGAAGGAATACGGCATGCTCAGATTCGGAATAGGTTCCGGTTCCGTTTTTTCTTTAATAGTGCTATTTATATATAGTATGGGTTGGATTAACTCTCTTTCGTCAATACAAATAGCAGAAAAACAAGCAGATAATGATTTGCCGGACTGGATTAGAGTTTCTCAGCATTTGCCTGCCAATTCATTTACAGAAAAAGTATTGATGACTGATTGGATTTATCAGACTTCGGAAGTGTCATTGGATGGTCTTATGAATGGAAGATTTCCTGAAAAACAAAGACATGATCCATTGATCACTATCACTTCCGGTTTATGTGGAGAATCATCTATGGGAATACACAAGAAAAAGAAAATATTGAATACTTTATATGATTGCCGGCATGAATCTGTTGACCGTTTGTGGAGTGGCGACGGACTGCAAACCACAGCATTGAAAACAAAAATTCAGATCTGGCCTCAATATCGCATGGCTTATACGGAACAAACAATGCATGTCTGCAATACAGAAAGTTGGGGACAAAAAGAGGCTATCTATACTTTTCATCTACCTGAAGGTTCTGTAGTTACATCATTATCTTTGTGGGTAGATGGTGTGGAAAGAAAAAGCATATTAACCACTGTTGAAAAAGCCGATTCTGCATATAAGCAAATTGTTGGCATTGAAAACCGCGACCCATCATTAGTCCACTGGCAGGAAGGTTCAACCATCACTTTAAGAGTATTCCCGGTTTTACCTAAAGATGAACGAAAATTCAAAATCGGAGTAACTACTCCTTTGTATGTTCAGGAAAATCAATTGGTTTATCATCCTTTTTATTTTGAAGGAACAGATTTTTCTTTGGCAAAAGAAACAATGAAAATCGATTTTATGGAACATCCGGAAGAAATCAAATTTCCTTCTTTCCTGAAAGAAATAAAAGAAGGAAACTATGAAAGCACTTCAGATTATCGTAGAGATTGGAATATTGTAATGAATAAAGTGCCGGTTTCTACAGGATCATTTGAATTTGAAGGAGATTATTACTTTGTGAAACCGCTTGAATCACTTTTTGTTCCTGTCGAGATCAAAGATGTATATCTGGATGTCAATGCAAACTGGACCAAGGATGAATTTAACTCTGTATGCAATGCGGGAAGCGGGAAAAATATTTGGGTTTATACTTCATCCGGTATGCAAACCGTAACGGATAAAAATCGGAAAGACTTATTCGATCAACTCCATCAATTGAGATTTTCTATTTTCCCGCTTCATTTGATAAGAGAGATAGAATCAGCATTGGTTGTCAGTAAAAGTACAATTTTTTCTCCTGGTTTTCAGGACTTAAAAGACACTGACTTTATGCAGCAATTTAAGGACAAAATTACTCCCGGACAAAAAATTAACTTCTTTAATCTGGGAATCGAAGATTTAACTCCTTACCTGAAAACTTTGCTTGAATACAGAATTCTTCAGTACCAACAAGGTAATATGAAAGATTTATCAAATGTATTGCGTACAAATAAGATCCAACAATCCGGAATAGAATCCGATCAAAATATTGTGATCAACCAGGCAGGCATCAGCATCAACAAAAGCAAAGAAGGTTATTCCGGCAATGCACCCAGCCATTTGATGCGTTTGTTTGCCTACAATCATATTTTACAACAATATGCTAAAACATGGAATACGGATTCTATTCAATCGGAATTGGTTTTGGAAGCCCAAAAAGCTTATGTTGTTTCCCCGGTTTCAAGCATGATTGTTTTGGAAACAGATAAAGATTATGAACGTTTTGGCATCGAAGACATTAAAGTCACTTTGGGAAATGCCAACGACTATGAATCCGATGGAAAATCCGTGCCTGTCGGAGATCTTGAATGGATGGGATGTTTAGCACTTCTGATCCTGGCATTTCTTTACGTTGGAAAAATAAGAACCCAAAAATCTGTTTCATGAAAGTAAAAATGATCTTACTTAGTCGCTCCTTACACTCCCCAAAGATAGTTCTTTGCCATTCTAAGCCTTCCAAAACACACCAAAACCATATTCATTTATCAATTATTTAAAACAAAAAAGGTAGTCACTATCTTTAGTAACTACCTAATACTGAGTCTCGTATACCGTCGGGGTACCAGGATTCGAACCTGGGACCCCCTGCTCCCAAAGCAGGTGCGCTAGCCGGGCTGCGCTACACCCCGATTGCTGTTTTGCGAGTGCAAAGGTAATCTTTTTTTTACATATTCAAAATATTTCGCGTATATTTGTTGCAATTTTTTTACAATCTTAGAAATTCAGATATGGCAAAAGAGCTTAAAGAACTTACTTCCAGGGAAGAAAACTACTCTCAATGGTATAACGACTTAGTGATTAAAGCTGATTTGGCAGAAAATTCTGCCGTACGCGGTTGCATGGTTATCAAACCTTATGGTTATGCCATTTGGGAAAAAATGCAAAGACAATTAGATGATATGTTCAAAGCGACGGGACATGTCAATGCTTACTTTCCTTTATTCATTCCTAAATCATTTTTAAGCAAAGAAGCCGACCATGTGGAAGGTTTTGCAAAAGAATGTGCCGTTGTAACTCACTACAGGCTAAAAAACGATCCCAATGGCAAAGGTGTTGTTGTGGATCCTGAAGCAAAATTGGAAGAAGAATTAATTGTTCGCCCCACTTCGGAAACCATTATCTGGAATACTTATAAAAACTGGATCCAATCATACCGGGATCTTCCTATTTTGTGTAATCAATGGGCTAATGTGGTTCGCTGGGAAATGCGTACCCGTTTGTTTTTAAGAACCGCAGAATTTCTCTGGCAAGAAGGCCATACGGCACATGCCACACGCGAAGAAGCTCTGGAAGAAACCGAGAAAATGCTGAACGTATATGCTGAATTTGCAGAAAAATACATGGCAATGCCTGTGATAAAAGGCATCAAATCGGCTAACGAACGTTTTGCCGGAGCTTTGGAAACTTATTGTATAGAGGCGTTAATGCAAGATGGAAAAGCTTTACAAGCCGGAACATCTCACTTCCTCGGACAAAATTTTGCCAAAGCATTCGACGTACAATTTTCTGATAAAGAAGGAAAAAGAGATTATGTATGGGCAACTTCCTGGGGAGTTTCAACCCGTTTGATGGGAGCTCTGATCATGTCTCATTCGGATGATAATGGATTGGTTCTTCCTCCAAAACTGGCTCCATATCAAGTTGTTATTGTTCCTATTTATAAAAATGAAGAGCAATTGAACCAGATCAATCAAAAGGTCAACACGATTACAGAGAAACTAAAAAATCTCAGCATATCTTTTAAATATGATAATGCCGACAACAAAAAACCGGGATGGAAATTTGCCGAATATGAATTGAAAGGAGTTCCTGTTCGTTTGGCTATGGGAGGTCGTGATCTGGAAAACAATACGATTGAAGTTGCCCGTCGCGATACACTTGAAAAAGAAACCGTTTCTTGTGAAAATATTGAATTCTACATTCAGGAACTTTTAGAAAAAATCCAGGAAAATATATACAAGAAAGCTTTTGATTATCGTTTAAAAAATATTATTTCTGTTGATTCATATGATGAATTCAAGGAAAAAATCGAAGAAGGCGGATTTATCCTGGCGCATTGGGACGGAACCCCCGAAACAGAAGAAAAAGTAAAAGAAGAAACCAAAGCAACCATTCGTTGTATTCCTCTGGAAGGGGATAAAACTCCGGGAAAATGTATGGTAACAGGTAAACCTTCGGCTCAAAGGGTAATTTTTGCCAGAGCATACTAAGATCCTTGTGAATGGTGAAGTTCGCTTTGCTCACCGTGAATGATGAATAGAGTTTGGAATCTACAATTCACATGGAGCGGAGCGATTTTCACATTTCACTATTCACATACCCCTACTGCTTTTTGCAATAACAAAGAATTTGGAAAAACATAAAGTTCCCCATCTCTGCTTCTCAGGTGAGTGTAAAATGTGTGAATATTTTCAACTTTGACTTCCATCGGAAAATCTTTATCCAGTATTTTGATATAATCTCCAACTTTGAACGGGGAAGTGAAAAATATGATCATTCCGGCAGTGATATTGCTCAAAATCGACCATTGTGCAAACAAAGCAACACCTATAACTGCAAATATGGAAGAAAGAGCAACCCATAAATTGCGCGGATCAACACCCCAAATGACAATCAGGATAATGATCCCGGTTATATTAATTAAAATCGAACAAACCCGGATAATCTGTTCCGTTCGTGTCTCCAGTTTTTCATTCAAAGTTGCAAACTTGCGAATCACCTTTCCTACCATAAAACGGGAAACAATAGTAAGAAAGACAGCACACACCGAAATAATAATTTGAGGAAGATATGTTGTCATGATGCCTCAAAGATAATTAAAAGTGAAGAATTAAGAACTAAGAGTGAAGAATTAAAATTGACTCTGTCAATTTATCTTATTCGTGCGCAAGCCAATTCTTCATTCTTCATTTTTAATTCTTAATTCAATTTATACATTCCCCCCGGCATCGCCCTCACAACCCCATCCATTTCCAATTCGAATAAAAGAACGGAAAGTTTACTGATAGGCATATTAGTCTCAATACCAAGCAAATTCAAGTGCATACTTTCTGTTTGACTCAGCAAATCTACTATCAACTGAGCTTCAGGATTTAATTCCACAAATAAAGTCCGTTGAACGGGAGGTTGAGATTTCTTTTCTTTCTCAGTTTTCCAACACATTTCAGCTAAAAGATCTTCTGCATTTTCAATCAGAACGGCTTTTTTGTTTTTAATCAGATGATTACAACCTTGAGAAAAAGAATCTGTGACTTTTCCCGGAACAGCAAATACATCTTTATTATAAGAATCTGCAATGTTCGCAGTAATTAATGCGCCTCCTTTTTGGGCCGACTCAACGACAATAGTACAATCGGATATACCGGCGACAATGCGATTTCGTTTGACGAAATTTTGCCTGTCGGGATTTGTTCCTGAAATAAAGTCTGTGAGAAGTCCGCCTTTTTCCAACATTTCAATGGCTGTTGACCGGTGCG
The DNA here is from genome assembly GCA_031553435.1 of Bacteroidales bacterium. GTDB lineage: Bacteria > Bacteroidota > Bacteroidia > Bacteroidales > Azobacteroidaceae > JAVBLQ01. Next base: position 27,532 of record JAVBLQ010000046.1, read on the forward strand.
GAAAAGGATAGATCCGGTCCAAACCATGAGCCAGAACTGCAACTGTACCTAATTTTTCACGTAATGCAGCTTTATGTGCAATGATATCGATTCCGTAGGCAAGTCCGCTGATAATGAGGATGTCAGGAAATTTTTCAGCCAGATCATGGATTAATTTATCAGAAATTTCTCTACCGTAGCCGGTTGCATGCCGGGTTCCGACAACACTTACCACTTTAGGTCCATTAAAATCTACATTTCCCTTAAAATAAAGCATTACCGGAGAATCCACACATTCTTTGAATCGTTGGGGATAATCATGATCGGTAATAAAAAGAGGTTTTATCCCGTTTTTTTCGATAAACTCAACTTCTTTTTCTGCCAAACGAAGAACCTCCGGCTTACGTATTTCTTCAATGACACGGGTAGTAATTCCGGGAATCCGTTCTAATATCCTGGCTTTCTCTTTGAAAAGCTGTTCAACATTATCAAATTTTTCAATGATTTGTTTGGCAGTAATATCGCCGATCCCCTTGATCAAAGTCAAAGCTATCTGATAAATAAGATTTTGGCTCAACATTTTTTTAAAGTTTTAAGTTATACGTTTTAAGTTTTCATATTTTTTTGCTCATAATATAATCCGTCATATAAAATCCGTGACCGATATGGAAATCGCCTTCACTTTCTATTGTAAAACCTTGTTTTTGATAAAAATAACAGGCTTTTGTGTTATAACGATTAACATTCAGACTGAGCGTTACCTCTTTATCTTTCTTAATTAATCCGGATGCTTTGTCGATCAGAAAACAACCCAATCCGCCACCTTGTTTATCTGGCAGAATATAGATTTTTTGAAGATGATAATGATATTCGTCTCTTTTTTCAATCGACATATAAGCGACCGGATTTTCCCCTTCATAGGCAATATAAAAAGTGTGACCGGAATTCATTTGATTTTCCAAAGAAGGAATAGCATACATCCATTCGAACATCCATGTTAATTGTTCAGGAGAAAGAATTCCTCCATAAGTTGGTTCCCAAATTTGAGAAGCAAGAGACCGGATCAATGAACAATCTGCTAAAGTTGCTTTTCTGACATGATATTTGGACAATTCCATATCGAAAAAATTATAGATAAAATTACAGAACGCGAAGTTATATAAAATTCTTCACTATTCACTCTTCACTCTTCAGTCAAAAGTATTATCTTTGCCGCTTTAAGAAAGAAAGGCATATATATGATTAATAAAATCAATCAATTATTGACGGAAATAGATACTTTGAAAGCTAAAAGTCACGATGAACTGGAAGCATTACGTATCAAATATTTGAGTAAAAAAGGAGAAATTTCTTCTTTGATGAATGATTTCAGGAATGTAGCTGCAGAAGAAAAAAAGGAATTAGGGCAACGCCTGAATGATCTTAAAAACAAGGCTCAGGAGAAAATCAATGAGCTCAAAGCCGAATTTGAAAATCGTTCTTCAAATGATGCCGATGTTGATCTCACCCGTACATCATATCCTTACAAAGTAGGAACCCGTCATCCGCTTTCTATTGTTAAAAAAGAGATATGCAGCATATTCAATCGTTTAGGTTTCAGCATTGCTGAAGGTCCGGAGGTCGAAGATGATTGGCATGTTTTTTCTTCCCTGAACTTTGCCGACGATCATCCGGCAAGAGATATGCAGGATACATTTTTTATTTCGCATAATCCCGAAGTGTTACTTCGCACCCATACTTCTTCCGTACAAACACGTGTGATGGAGAAAACACAACCTCCTATCCGTATTATTTGTCCTGGAAGAGTTTACAGAAACGAAGCGATTTCGTATCGCGCCCATTGCTTTTTCCATCAGGTCGAAGCTTTGTATATAGATAAAAATGTTTCGTTTGCCGATTTAAGACAAACGTTGTTGTTTTTCGCAAAAGAAATGTTCGGGGCGGATACCAAAATCCGTTTGCGTCCTTCATTTTTCCCGTTCACGGAACCCAGTGCCGAAATGGACATCAGCTGTAATCTTTGCGGAGGAAAAGGTTGTCCGTTCTGTAAACACACCGGTTGGGTCGAAATCCTCGGTTGCGGTATGGTAGATCCGAATGTACTGGAAAACTGTGGCATCGATAGTAAAACATATACCGGCTTTGCTTTGGGAATGGGAATCGAACGAATCACCAATCTCAAATACCAGGTCAAAGACTTACGATTATTTTCAGAAAACGATGTGAGATTTTTGAGGCAGTTTGAAGCAGCATACTAATAAATTAAAAATTAAGAGTGAAGAATTAAGAATTAGCTTGCGCACGATAAATTTTAATTCTTCACTCTTAGTTTTTAATTCTTAATTTGAAAAAGGGTGACTAAAAAAGAACAATACAACGGTGTTATTTCCTGGTTCGAAGCCAATGTACCTGTTGCCGAAACAGAATTGGAATACGACAATCCCTTTCATCTGTTGATTGCTGTTATCTTATCGGCTCAATGTACGGATAAAAGGGTAAATACGGTTACTCCTCCCCTTTTCGAAGCCTTTCCTACTCCCGAATCACTGGCGGCATCCAATCCTGATACAGTATTCGAATATATCAAATCTGTTTCGTATCCGAATAATAAGTCTAAACATCTGGTAGGAATGGCCAGGATGTTGATCTCCGATTTCAATGGTGTTGTTCCTTCTGAAATTGATGAACTTGTTAAACTTCCGGGGGTCGGCAGAAAGACTGCCAATGTCATTGCTTCCGTTGTCTATAAAAAGCCTGCGATGGCTGTAGATACACATGTATTTCGTGTAGCCAACCGGATCGGACTAACCAATAACTCAAAAAGTCCCTTACAAACGGAACGAGAATTGGTAAAAAACATTCCAGATAAGTTACTTCCTATTGCACACCATTGGCTCATTCTTCATGGGAGATATGTTTGCATAGCTCGTAAACCCAAGTGTGAAATTTGTGGATTGAAACCTTGGTGTAATTACTTTTTGACGAATCCGCATAATAATTGTTGAAGGTTGAAGGTTTAAGACCAAACAATTAAACTTTATAAACTCCCAACAACAATTGCTCTAATCAAAAATACTCTGCAATATTTCCAGCGATTTCAGTTCCATCAAACTGGAAAAATGAACCCGGTAGTATTCCAATATACGATGAATAATATTTACTCTTTCCTGCCGGTTAAACGTAAACGCCGACATATTTTCATAATCCATCCTTAACAACAAACGAAAATATCTACTATCGCCAGGAGATAAAAAATTGGGATGATTAGGTTTGATCCGAACAAAAATTCCATGTCGCATATCAAAAAATGAATTTTCCACATAATCTTCCGTATTCGGATAAAATCCCAAAAAAGAACTTAAACGGATCATAAAAACCAGGTGAAAATTGGCAATTCCTTTCTCTGCCAAATCCAATATCTGTAATGATTGGCAAACAAAATTGAAAAGCAACTGATTGGGTTGTTCATCCCGAAGTATCTTGTACATAAACTCCGCAAGAAACATGACCATCGGCATCTTGACCGGATCAAACAGAATACTTGAAAAAAGCAATGCGTGTTTAGCTTCTTTTATTTTTTGAATTTCCCGTAAATTCTGATGCTCAACTTCCATTTCAAGTATAGCAAAAGGATAAAATAAAGATGATGGAAATTTTTGCTTTTTGCCCGAAGATTTAGGAACAAGATAAGACACCCTGCCAAAATTCTCCGTATATATGTGGATTATTTTGTGATGATCACTATAGTTAATCGAATGAAGGACAATGCCCCGGATTTTATGCAACATATGTTGATTCATTAATCATCAACAAAGATACTATGTTCTAATTGAAAATTGAAAGTTATCTTCGCAGTAAAAAAAATCATCACCCATAAAATATTTTTTCGTTTCATTTGTCTGCATAAATAGAAGTAATATTAAAGATGAAAATTATGAAAAAAATGAGATTTTTAATGCCTGTCTGGTTCTTATTGATGGTGGCGGGTTTTAGTTTTGCAGTTATGTTATTGTGGAATTGGTTGATGCCGGCAATATTCGGACTGATCACGATTAGTTTTTGGCAGGCTATGGGTTTACTTGTTCTTGCACGCATTTTAATTGGTGGTTTCGGCATACATAAAATGATGCGTGGAGGAATAATGCACAGAATGCACCAGCACAATCCTATTCATGAAAAATGGATGAAGATGAGTCCTGAAGAACGGATGGAATTTATCAACAAAAGACGTAAACACATGCATAGAGGCCCATTTGGCAGACATGACTTCTTCGGAGCACATGACTTTGAAAATAATGACAATTCCACAAAAGATAATGAATAAACCAATCGGACAACAAGATGTAGGACAACTGATTACGGAATATCGTCCGCAATTGAAAGCGTTTATCCGTAAGCGCGTTTCAAGCAATGAAGATGCGGACGACATTTTGCAAGATGTTTTTTATCAATTGATAAAAACCGTTGACAATGCAATGAATCCGATCGAACAAGTTTCAGCATGGTTGTACAGGGTTGCCCGGAACCTGATCATTAACAAGGGAATCAAAAAACAAGAAGAAGAATTGCCCGTTTACAATAACAATGAAGGTGATGAGATTGTATTGAAAGATTTTTCCGATATTCTTTTCGATAATGATGCATCACCTTCACCCGAAACAGAATATTTGCGTTCACTGGTATGGATAGAATTAGAAAACGCTCTTTCGGAACTGCCTCCCGAACAGCGGGAAATATTCGAATTAACTGAATTAGAAGGAGTACCGGTAAAAGAAATATCAGCAACAACAGGCGTTGCTGTCAACACTTTATTATCACGAAAACATTATGCAATAAAGCATCTTCGCAAGCGACTGGCAGAATTGTATAAGGATATTATTTATGCTTAAGTACTAAATATCTCAAAAAAATTATAAACTTTTGATGCGGTTGCCCTGAAATTTGATGGAGAGAAAAACTGCATTAGATTCTGATGTGAATCTCGGAGGAATCTACATTTCTTCTGAATGGCGTTGGGTATTGGAAAACATCATAACATCTCTCAAACCCACTAAAACTATAAGAACATAAATGAAAAAAGAGTCACATCATTCAATGTAACTCTCTGATTTTTAAGTGGCCCCACTTGTTGGTGAACCTTTTATCGCTAATCAATTCTGTTTCAATTTTTTGCCTTAATTTTAAAAAGCTATAGGTAACGAATTAGAAACAGCTCTGTTTTTTACTTCTTTGTATTCTGTGGCCCTGTTGTGACCGCAAATATCTCAGGTTCAAAATTACAAAAAATAATCGAAATATTCAAATTGTTTGAATATTAACCAGGGTCAACGCATTTAATTTTTGAGCAAACTTATCAAAAAATTCTTATTCCATGCTGCTTTCAACCTTTTGGAGCGCAACGATTGTTTCCCTGCATCTTTCTTGAGTAAATTTAGGGCAATCTTTCTAACGATGGCAAAATTCTTAGCAGCATGATTCGCCCTCTTTCGTTGTTCATCTTCCCTGAAAACCATATCCAAAGTCCAGTGTAGTTTGTTTTCAACTGCCCAATGTTCTCGAATACAGGCATTGAAATCTGTCTCCGTGCTCAAACTACTAATAAAGAACCGTTCGTGTATTTCTGTTTTATCTTTCAGTTCTCGGGTTGAAGTAATTTTAATAACAGAGGTAAGTTTTCCCCAACGCTTTTCAAAATCAACAATCAATCCTTTTTCGAAGACCTGACAACGGCGAGTTTCTATTCGTCCATGTCCCTTTTCTATAACACTAATATCAGAGACTGGGCGATTTCGATCACAAGTGGCATGTACTTCTTCTTCCAAGCTGCCTTGATTCCCTTTCACGGCAAGAATGTAGTCTGCCCCATTGTCAACTATTCTCTTTGCTATGGCAGTTTGAGTTCCCATTGCATCAATGGTTATGATACTATCTTTTATGTTCAATAAATCAAGTATTTGAGGAATTATAGTAATTTCATTGGTTTTTTCACCACATTCCATCTGGCCCAGGCAAATGCCATTCTCTACGCTCCAGGCATGAACCGAATGCAAGGCAGAACGATGATGGAAAGTGTCCTTGGAACCTCGTGTGGTTTTTCCATCAATTGCTATGACCCGTTCCATAATCCCGTCCTCTTTTAATCCTTCTGCCCATGATATAAAACTACGCTCAAACTGTCTGGGATTCAAGGATTGAAACAATCGATTGATGGTGTCGTGGGATGGTATGCCATTCTTCAATTCAAGAAATTGCCTGAGAAACGCAATGTTTTCTTTGCCGAAAAGCTCAATGGAATCGTACGATTCTGCTCCACACAATACTCCAAGTATGCTTAGGATTATTATGTCTGACAATGAATGTAACTTGCAACGATTGATTCGAGGGTCGCTTAAAGATCGGAATGCCTTGTGTAATGATGTTTGCTCCATAAATCTGCTTGTCTTGTTTTTTGCAAATTTAGAAACAAATAGTGAATCTATTCCTTTTGATGTCAAATAGTTACCAACAACCAACTCCGAAAATCGTTTATAACTGTCGAGTTATATTTTTTTGCATGCGTTTGCCCTGGAATATTAACACTTTGTGTTCGGTGCAGGGTGCAAGTCTACATATATAAATGTAGCTTGCACCCTGCACCAAAAAATTGACCTGTCAATAAAAATATCTTGATTTTTATTGAATTTATCATTGATTGAAAATCAATGTGTTATTGAATAATATTAAACTATCTACCCCACTACCTACCCGAATCACCTCAATAACTCTCCTTAATATTGCACCATAATTCGAAAACACCCGATTATGGAAGTAATAACAATTGAATCACGGGCATTTAAAGATTTGGTTTCCAAAATAAACATGATAAGCAATTTTATCATGCATCAAGAACAAATCAAGCAACAAACAAATCCCGAAGAAGCATGGGTTGACAGTCACGATGTATGTTCTTTTCTTAAAATAAGCAAGCGGACACTGCAATTAATGTATATATACCAGTGTTTCAGACAATTAAGCAGTTCCTTAAGAAGAATAGGTAATGATTTAGAAACAACCGAGATTCATTACTCTGCACTATATTTCATAGATTCAAACAACTCTTTCCGCAAAAGTAACGATATATTTCGAAACAACAAAATATTTTATCACTACTGTCCGACAAAAAATAATTGAATAAAAAAGGGCTACTTCCACATTGTGGTTTCGCCCGAATGTCGTACTTTTATTTTACCACAAAAAAAATGCGACATGGACAAAAGTAGTGAAATAAAATTAGTCGG
>JAVBLQ010000032.1:0-9088 GCA_031553435.1 Bacteroidales bacterium
TTGAATTAATCTTCTTTCAACTGCTTTTTTATGGATGGCACGCAGGCAACGCATGTAAAATGATGATGTGTTGGGAACATTGCCTTTGGAAAGCATATAAATTTCAAAGTCTTTAACAACCTTACTGTCTAATTTTTCAAGTGGAAAATCTTCATTATTATTGAACCTCAGGAATTTATTGACCAGACTTTGATAAATTTCAACAGCACGCTCTTTGCCCTGAGCTAACAAAACAGGTTTGAGTTCATCGACAAAAATGGAAAGCAGGCAACAACTGTTCTTTCTACGATAGAGGTTGACAAACTCTTTCAAACAGAAATTTCTATATTTTTCCAACCGGCGGATATGGCTTTCAAGCATCTCACGCTCATGGGATAAATCGGTAGAAAGCTTTTGCAAATAGGGCTCGCGCAAGGGAGAAGAAAAGCCGAGTTTGACCTTTTCCAAAACAGGATTCCATTCATGGGAAAAAAGCTTGTACTGCGTAGTTAACACCTTGACTTCACAATTGAAAATGAACTGGAAAAAGAGCGAACCCTCGCGCTCAGGGACGGACGAAGGACGGAACTTAAGTTTAATACTGGTTGAATTCATAACTTTGTTTTTTTGTGAAAGGGGAAGGTCGCTTCGCTCCCTTGTGAACTCGCTGCGCTCGTGGTGAAGGGAGGATAATTCACCTTTCACAAGAGAGCGAAGCGGCCTTCACCTTTCACTGTAATTAATAAAGGTTAAAACGTTATGAAAGGAAAAAAGGTTTTATGAGTTAAAAGATAAATACTAAAAGAGAAAAGTTCATTATTTCAACGCTTCCGATCCTCCAATAATATCCAATAGTTCGGAGGTAATGGTTTGTTGACGTTGCTTATTGTATTGCACCGTTAAATCTTCCAGGATTTCCTCTGCATTATCTGTGGCAATTTGCATGGCAACCGTACGGGCGGCTTGTTCGGCAGTGGAAGAATCCATCAAAACAGCATATAATTTGGATCGTAATGATTTGGGAATGAGAGATTCTATTATTGTTTTCCTATCAGGTTCAACAATGTAGTCGGTCATTATTTCCTGACCATCCCCATTTTCGGTTTTACCAAATATAATAGGTAGAAATTGTTCTTTCAAAGGTACTTGTACTGCTGTACTTTTGAAATGATTGTATACGAGTTCTACTTTGTCGATTTTCTTTTCCAGAAAATCTTGTATCAAGATGTCGGCAATAGTTTTGACTCCCTCGAAATCAGGCTTGTCCATCAATTCAATATAACTTCCTTTGGAATGAAGGCCTGATTTTATGACAAAATCTTCTATTTTTTTGCCAATAGGATAGATATGGATATTCTCTTCCGGAAGATGTTTATATTCACTCATCTTTTCCTGAAATAAACGGATTGCGTTAGAATTAAACGCACCACACAAACTGGAATTAGAAGAAAAAATCACAATGGCTACCGCCTTTATTTCTTCCCTTTTTTCCGACAGAGGCGACGTGAAATCCATTTCCGATGCCAAAAAATCCTGCAAAATTCTCATCAAACGGTTTTGATATGGCAAGAAATTTTCAACTTGTGATTGTATCTTGCGCAATTTGGCAGAAGCTACCATTTTCATGGCAGACGTTATTTTTTGGGTAGATTTAACGGAAGCAATTCTTCCTTTTATTTCTTTTAAAGAGGCCATAAATTTAATGAATAATTAAAAATTAACAATTAATAATTTAGAAATGGTTCAATAACACCACATAGAAATTATTAATTGTTAATTATTCATTATTAATTGCTAATTATTTATAGTTTTTCGCAACTTCCAACGCTGTTTCCCTTAAGATTTTTTCGACGTCATCAGTCATCATACCTTCACGCAGGACTTCCAACACTTCTTTTTGATACTTGAGCTCAAGTACTTCTAAAAATGCTTTTTCGAAATCACGGACTTTTTCAACAGCCACTTCGCTTAACAATCCTTTTGTTCCGGTATATATAATTGCGATTTCTTTTTCTACCGGGAAGGGATGATACTGAGGCTGAATGAGCAATTCTGCATTTTTCTTACCCTTATCCAAAGTCATTTTGGTTACATTATCCATGTCTCCTCCGAATTTAGTAAAAGCTTCAAGTTCACGATATTGAGCCTGGTCTGTTTTCAATGTTCCGGCAATTTTCTTCATCGCTTTGATCTGAGCATTTCCTCCTACACGGGAAACAGAAATACCGACATTCACCGCTGGACGGATTCCGGCATTGAACAATCCGGTTTCAAGGAAAATCTGTCCGTCTGTAATGGAAATTACATTGGTTGGAATGTATGCAGAAACGTCGCCGGCCTGAGTCTCAATAATCGGAAGTGCAGTCAACGATCCGCCTCCTTTTACCTTATCTTTAAGACATTCCGGCAAATCGTTCATTTTTTTAGCAACATCATCATTGGCGATAATTTTGGCCGCTCTTTCCAACAATCGTGAATGGAGATAGAAAATATCACCGGGATATGCTTCACGACCTGAAGGGCGACGTAAAATCAATGATACTTCACGATAAGAAACCGCTTGTTTCGACAAATCATCATAAACGACCAAAGCATGGCGGCCAGTATCACGGAAATATTCACCGATGGCAGCTCCTGCAAAAGGTGCATAAAATTGTAAAGCAGCCGGATCGGATGCGTTAGCTGCAACTACAATGGTGTAGTCCATCGCACCTCTTTCCTGCAAGACATTTACGATACTGGCTACAGTCGAACCTTTCTGTCCGATTGCCACATAAATGCAATAAACAGGTTTTCCCGCCAGATAATTGGCTCTTTGATTGATTATTGTATCGATGGCAATTGCCGTTTTTCCTGTTTGACGGTCTCCGATAATCAACTCACGTTGGCCTCTGCCGATAGGGATCATCGCATCAATGGATTTGATTCCCGTTTGTAAAGGCTCGTTTACCGGTTGGCGGTAAATTACTCCGGGAGCTTTGCGTTCCAAGGGCATTTCGAGCAATTCGCCTCCCAAGGGAGCTCTTCCGTCTATCGGTTGTCCCAGCGGATTGATAACGCGACCTAAAAGTGATTCTCCAACCATGATGGAAGCGATCCGGCGAGTGCGCTTAACAGTATCGCCTTCTTCAACCTGTTCAGTCGGACTAAGAAGTACAGCTCCTACGTTATCTTCTTCCAGGTTCATAACGATAGCCATTACACCATTCTCAAATTGAAGAAGTTCTCCGGCTTCAGCATTCGTCAAACCATAAACACGAACAACACCGTCACTGACTTGCAGCACAGTCCCGACTTCTTCAAATTTTACACTGGTATTAATGCCTTCAAGTTGCATTTTTAACACCTCGGAGACTTCGCTTATTTTTATTTCGGGCATAATTTTAATTAATTGTCAATTCCATTTTAAGTTTGTTTAGTTGATTCCTGACACTTGCGTCCAATTGATTTGACTCCAGTTCAAGAATAAATCCTCCGATAATCGACGGATCTGTCCTGGTTATGAAATCAACATCTTTTTTTGAAATGCGGGCAATCAATTTACTCAACTTACTTTTTTCTTCTTCAGTTACAGACTGAGCTGTAATCAATTGTCCGATAATAATATTTTTTTCTTTTCTGTAATATGATTGATACATCAATGCAATGGAATGGACATATGACTCACGCCTGTTTTCTGCAATCAGATCAATCAGCTTTTTAAAAGAATCACTGACGGAAATTCCTGCGGCAGTGATCAAAAGTTCTTTTTTCCGGTCGATGGAAATAGTCGGATTTTCCATAACCTTACTCAACTGTTTATAAGAAGAAAAACCGGATGCCAGCATCTTCATTTCTTCATATAAACGAGTTTCTTCACCTTTTTGCAGAGCAACTTCGTAGGCTGCTTTGGCGTATCGTGCTGAAATTCTACCTGTGTCCATGTTAGTGAAACACTTTAATTTGCCTGATGTACTTCGTCCAACAATTTATCTACTAATTCCATTTGAGCCGGCTTGTTATCCAAATTTTTACGAATTACTTTTTCCGCAATATCAATAGAAAGCAAGGCTACTTGTTTCTTTACATCACGGATTGCATCTTCTTTTTCCTTTTGGATAGCAATTCTGGCTTCCTGCATAACTCTATCAGCTTCGACTTCGGCTTGCTGCTTGGCTTCTTTGATGATTTTGTTACGCATTTCGGAGGCTTCTTTCAATATACGGAGTTGCTCATTTCTGGCTTCTGTCAATATTTGTTCGCCTTCAACCTTGATGTTTTCCAACTTTTGGTTAGCCTGATGAGCATCCTGAAGTGATTTGTCTATGAATTGGGCTCTTTCATTAATCCCTTTAATGATAACCGGCCAAGCATATTTGGCCAATATCCAAAAGACAATGGAGAATGAAACAAACATCCAAAAAATAAGACCAATCGATGGAGTGAATAATTCCATTATTTAAATTATAAGAAAACAGCTAATGCACAAACAATAACAGATAAGAATGCAACACCTTCTATCAATGCTGCAATCACAATCATATTCGCACGAATGTCACTTACGGCTTCCGGCTGACGGGCAATTGCGTCCATTGCTTGACCTCCGATTTTTCCAATTCCCAAACCAGCTCCTACCGCCACAATTCCGGCTCCTATCGCAGCTCCCATTTTTGCCAATCCGGCTCCTGCAGCTGCTTGTAATAAAATTGTCAGTAACATAATGTTTTTTATTTTAATGATTATTATTTTATTGTTTTATTTGTCAATGTTTTGCATGATGTTCCGCTCTGGCCATCCCGATAAAAACAGACGAAAGCATGGTAAATACATAAGCCTGTATAAAGGAAACCAGCACATCTAATAACAACATGAATATCGAGAATGCAACAGATATAACTGACACTGCCGATGCAACAAAAACTCCCGCTATCATGGCAAAAATAAAAATCAGACTCACCAAAACCAAGATAACAATATGACCGGCTAACATATTTGCAAACAAACGAATCATCAATGCAAATGGTTTGGTGAAGACTCCTAACAGTTCAATAAACGGAAGAATCGGTATAGGTACTTTTAACCAGGTTGGCACATCCGGCCAGAATATTTCTTTCCAATATTCTTTGTTTCCAAAAATATTTGTAATAGAAAAAGTAAACAAGGCTAAAACAAATGTTACCGAAATATTTCCCGTAACATTAGCTCCTCCTGGAAGAATCGGGATCAAACCCAGCAGATTATTAAAGAATATAAAGAAAAATGCTGTTAACAGGTAAGGTGCAAACTTCAAGGCATCACGGCCAATACATGGAACAATCATATCATCTATAATGGATGTGATCAACATTTCCAAACCTCCGGAAATTCCACGACGAGATTTCAATGGATTTTTCCTATAACCTCCGGCCAATATTAAAAATATGGCTATTATTAAAACGGAGGCTAAAATGATAGAAACAGCATCTTTGGTAAGAGACATATCTAAAGGACGAACTAATTCTCCTGCATCTGTCAACTCTACAATTTTTCCATTGTAGTCTCCTCCATGAGCAATGAGAAATCCTTCGTAACTTTCTCCATGAGCCAACTTTGCAGAAGAAAAAACAAACCATCCGCGATTTTCACTTTTTACTATAACAGGAAGAGGTATAGAATAATGATGTTCACCTATTGTAATTAAATGCCAATCATAAGCATCAAGTACATGGGTGAATATTGTTTCTTTTAAATCAAAAGATTTATTTTCGTCATTATTTTCTTCTGCAGTATTTCCTTTTACAGAAGTGGTTACTGCAAGCAAAACTAATAACAAGATCATGTAAGGAACTCGTTTTATTTTTTCATGAAATATCATAATTCATTCCTTTTTATTTAGACGCTGCATTATCATGGTTTCAAAAACCAAATAAAAAATGTAATATATAACAAAAACTGCAACAAATGCCAACATATTAACCCTATCCGCCAATATGCCGACAAACAAAATAATCAAGGAACCTGAAATCCTGATTAAACGAATTAAAGCTAGTTTTTTTACACTTGTTTTTTTTTGCTTTTCTTCATCAGAGAGTATTATAGCCAATGATATTCCATCCAGCAAATAAAAAAGCGGCATCAGGAAAAACAATTTCGGACATTGTACCATTGTATTCCAAGAGAAAAAAGCATAGATAGAAGCTGTCAGAATTAATAATAATACAACTAATAACAAATATATTTTTACTCCTTTATTCATATTTTCAATCAACACAAACGGCAATAATATTATTTTTCATCTCAATGAAACCGCCATCAATATCTATTGTATAGTCTTTTTCATCTACTCTATATAAAACCTGACCTTTTACAAGAGAAGAAATAATTGGAGCATGATGTGATAAAATAGTAAACTTACCTATTTCTCCGGGCAAAGTTACTAAATCGACTTCTCCTGAAAACAATATTTTTTCCGGTGATATAATTTCGAGTTTCATGTGGATTAATTTGCTATCCCTTGTAATTTAGCTGCTTTTGCCTTGACATCATCAATTGTACCTACATTTAAAAATGCCTGTTCGGGCAAGTCGTCAACTTCTCCGTTCATAATCATATTGAAGCCTTTGATCGTATCTTCGATGGAAACCATCACTCCGGGAACGCCGGAAAATGCTTCAGCCATAAAAAATGGTTGGGAAAGGAAACGTTGTACACGACGCGCACGGTTCACTACCAGTTTATCGGAATCGGATAATTCTTCCATACCCAAAATCGCGATAATATCTTGTAGTTCTTTATAGCGTTGTAATAATTGTTTTACACGCTGTGCCGTATTATAATGTTCGTCGCCGATTGTATTCGGATCCAGAATACGGGATGTCGATTCAAGGGGATCTACTGCTGGATAAATTCCTAATTCCGAGATTTTCCTGCTTAACACCGTAGTCGCATCCAAGTGTGAGAATGTAGTTGCAGGAGCAGGGTCGGTCAAGTCGTCGGCAGGAACATAAACCGCTTGAACGGAAGTAATAGAACCATCTTTGGTCGAAGTGATCCTTTCCTGCATGGTGCCCATTTCTGTGGCTAATGTCGGTTGGTATCCTACGGCAGAGGGCATACGTCCGAGTAATGCAGAAACCTCAGATCCGGCTTGCGTAAAACGGAATATATTATCGATAAAGAAAAGAATATCGCGACCGCCTCCTCCCATATCACGGAAAGATTCGGCAATGGTCAAACCCGACAAAGCTACAGAAGAACGTGCTCCGGGAGGTTCATTCATTTGTCCGAAAACCAAAGTAGCTTGTGATTTGGCTAATTCGTCGTAATCTATTTTGGAGAGATCCCACTCCCCTTTTTCCATTCCTTTTTTGAATTCTTCGCCATAACGGATAACTCCTGATTCGATCATTTCACGAAGCAAGTCGTTGCCTTCACGGGTACGTTCACCTACACCGGCAAAGACAGAAAAACCGTTGTGTTTTTTAGCAATATTGTTAATCAACTCCATGATCAACACCGTTTTTCCCACACCGGCGCCCCCGAAAAGTCCGATTTTCCCTCCTTTTAAATAGGGAGCGAGCAAATCGATTACCTTGATTCCCGTGAATAAAACTTCGGTCGAAGTTGAAAGCTCGTCGAATTTGGGAGGTTCACGATGGATCGGAGCTGTGGTTGTTGATGTCAATGACTTCATCCCATCAATAGTTTCTCCGATAACATTGAGCAAACGTCCTTTTACCTGATCTCCGACAGGCATTGAAATCGGACTGCCTAAATTTTCAACAGACATCCCTCTCTGCAAGCCATCGGTGGAATCCATTGCTACGGCACGAACCGTATTTTCTCCTATATGTTGCTGAACTTCAGCGATCAATATTTTTCCGTTGGAACGGGTAATTTTCAGGGCTTCCCTGATTTTAGGCAAGGCTTCGCCACCTTTTGAGTAGGCGACATCAATTACAGGGCCAATGATTTGGGAAATAGATCCTTGATTTGTGCTCATCATAAGTACATCATCAAAATTAATTTATATTATCAGCTTGTTTAAGGTTTAATTTCATGGGATTAAAGATAAAAGACAACTATTCTGTCTTCTTTATTCTTTGTTCTCATGTCTGTTCAAATTAAAAACCAAATATTATTTTCAGCTTACGAAGTGGCAAAGGTATAAAAGTTTATTTTCTTTTTGCCAAAATAAAGGAGGAAAAATGGCGGAAAATTGAAAGTTGATATCAAAGGTTCCAACGCAGAGCGGCCCCCTAATGGCCTCCCCCAATTACTCCGCACTCTGGCTGTGTTAAAAGGAATAAAATAACCTTGCGGGTATGGAGTTGTCTGCGCTGGCATGCCCTTGTACTCATTTCACAATGAGGATGTTTTTCACGAATCAATTCTGGGCGACGCAACGGACACTGAAGCCGTAGGCACGATCGTTGATGAGGCCCGGGTTCACGCCGCCGCTATTGAAGTACAGGAGCTGCGAGTTCGTACCGTACGGTGTACTGCTCCAATAGTAGCCGTTCGTACCAACGTTGTAGAACTGTCCATTAGTGAAGTAACGGTAGCCTGCGGCCGGCAGGAAAAGGGTAGTAGTGACTCCGTCGGGTTTGATAGCGTAACCGCCACCAGTGCCTGAAACCCAAGTCCATGTATTGGCAGAAGCAAGACCTAGAGAAATTGTGCCGGATGTGCCGGAGAAGATAGCAGACCATTCATCCTGGGTAGGTACACGCCATACTCCATCAGTAATAGAAGAACAAGGATCGTTAGCGCCATTCTGGTAAGGACGCCACATCAAATCATATTGGGGGCTACGCCAATCATTAGGAGATGCAGGAGCTTTAATGAATTGACCCTGGCCGGAACCGGCAGCAGGTTGAACATTATCAGCTAAAGTCACAGGACCATTGGTAGCGTAAACGGCAGAAGTACGTAACTCGTGACCATCGTTATTCCTACCCCATTGGAAAAGAGATCCCTTGATACCATCCTGAGTGTCTGTAACACTGGGATTGGAACCGGGAGTGGAACCTGACCAGGTAAAAGGATCCAGGGATTTATCAGCACCAAGATTGTGGCACTGGAACTTCAACCAACCACCATCCACTGTCTTAGCTCCGCAGCCAACAGCTACTTCAGCAGATTCACTGTT
>JAVBLQ010000128.1:0-8251 GCA_031553435.1 Bacteroidales bacterium
TTCAGGTTCTACTTCCTCCAGCGCATGGGATCTGCAATTGGAAAGCGCTTCCATCAATCTGGAACCAAGCAAAACTTATACCTTTTCTTTTTATGTAAAATCAGATGTAGCAGGAAAAGGACGTGTTTCTTTCCCCGGAGGTGTAAATGGAAATCAATACCCATGGATGAACTGGACAGGAACCGGAGCAAGCGAAGCCTTCACAACATCTCCGGTATGGACATTAATTTCGGTCGAATTAACCAATACATCCACCGTTAAATTAAGTTTTGATATGGGCTATTTACCCAATGTCACTTACTATATTGACGATGTAAAAATCGTGGAAAAAGCAACCCAGAAAAGTTCAAAAGCAGCTTTACGATCAGGCCCCGTTACCATCGAAAAAACACCTGAAGAAAAGGCGCTTATCATAAATGCCGCATTAGTTGATTACATTGACAAAGTAGCAACGCACTACAAAGGTACAATTAGTGGTTGGGAAGTAGTGAACGAAGCATTAAACGATAACGGAACATTGCGCGTCGGCACAGAAGACCCCACGGCAACCAGTATATTCTACTGGGCTTATTATCTTGGAAAAGATTATGCCGTAACGGCTTTCAAAACTGCGCGTACAGCAGATCCCAATGCTAAACTTTTCATCAATGACTACGGCCTTGAATCAGCAAACGGAATTAAACTTGACGGTTTGATTGATTATGTGAAATACATTGATGCCAATGGCGCACATGTCGACGGCATCGGCACACAATTGCACCTGAACATCAACTGGTCAGACACAACAGCCATTGCCAATATGTTCACCAAACTGGCTGCAACAGGCAAACTGATTAAAGTTACCGAATTGGATATCGCAATTTCCACTGAAGCCAATGCAGGAACAGGCCCAAGCTCGCCGGTGACGCCAACGCTTGAACAATTGGAAAAACAAGCTAAACTGTATGAATTTGTGGCGCGAATGTACACCAAACTCATCCCTGCTGCACAGCGATACGGAATTACCGTTTGGGGCGTTTCTGATAACGTAGAACAACATCAATACTGGTTACCTAATGATGCACCTTCTCTTTGGGATGCCAATTATGCCCGCAAATGGGCCTACAAAGGCTTTTGTGACGGCTTGGCCGGCAAAGACGTAAGCGCTGATTTCTCAGGAGAACTGCAATACTAATTAAACCTAGAACTAAGAGTGAAGAACTAAGAATTGACTTACGCACAAAATTAACTTTGTTAATTTTAATTCTTCACTCTTAGTTCTTCACTCTTCACTTAATCAAAAATGAAATATTCCCTGTATTTTATCATTTTCTCATTCTTCTTTCTTCCGGATGTTTTTTCCCAAACGTTACCCTATCTGAAAAAACAAGGAAACTGTACACAATTAATCATCAATGAAAAGCCATTCTTCATATTGGGAGGAGAATTAGCCAATTCATCTGCATCCGATGCAGAATATATGAACGGAATCTGGCCAAAACTGGAAGCAATGAAACTAAACACAGTGCTGGCTCCTGTGTATTGGGAACTAATAGAACCCAAAGAAAACCAATTCGACTTTTCTCTCGTTGATCATATGATCGAAAATGCCGGAAAACACAAGATAAAACTCGTGCTACTCTGGTTCGGAAGCTGGAAAAACAGCATGTCATGCTATGTTCCCGAATGGGTCAAAAAAGACCAGAAACGTTTCCCGAGAGTAAAAACTTCATCCGGAAAAACCCTTGAAATATTGAGTCCCTTTATCAAAGAAAATTGGGAAGCCGATAAAAAAGCTTTTGTCGCTTTAATGAAACACATCAGGGAAACCGATAAAAATCAAACCGTGATCATGATTCAGGTCGAAAATGAGATCGGTATGATAGAAAATGCCCGCGACATGTCGGATATTGCAAACAAACTATATGCATCAGAAGTTCCGTCGGAACTGATACAATATATTCTGAAGAATAAAAAAATGCTGATCCCCGAATTTGATCAATACTGGTCAAAAAACGGTTATAAAGGAAAAGGAACCTGGGAAGAAGTCTTCGGAAAAGATATCTATACCGAAGAAATTTTCCAGGCATGGCATTTTGCCAGATATACCGAAGAAATTACAAACGCAGGGAAATCTGTTTACAATCTTCCGATGTACTTAAATGCGGCGTTAAACAGTCGCGGACGCAAACCAGGAGAATATCCGAGTGCAGGCCCGTTGGCTCATTTGATGGATATCTGGAGAGCCGCAGCACCTTCCATTGATTTTCTTTCCCCCGATATATACGACAAAGGATTTGAGAATTGGTGTACATTATACGACAGAAACAATAATCCATTTTTCATCCCCGAAGCCAGAAGAGGCCCCCAAACGGCAGCACAGGCTTTCTATGTATTCGGAGCGCACAATACCATCGGTTTCAGTCCTTTTTCCATCGAATCTACTTCTGATCCGGCCAATGAACCTCTGGTCAAAACATATAATATCCTCTATCAACTGACCCCTCTTTTAAGCGAAAAACAAGGAAAAAATGTTACCGCAGGCGTATTATTCGATGAAAAAGAACACCCTAAGAAGAAAATACAATTAGGAGAATATGTATTTGAGTTTGCACACGATTATACGTTAGGTTGGTCGCCCGAAGCCAAAAATGAGACTTGGCCGGAGAGTGGAGCTCTGATCATTCAAATGGCTCCTGATGAATTTCTGGTTGCAGGAACCGGGATTGTAGCTACCTTCCAAACCAACACACCGGAAAAGAATACCGCAGGTATCCTCTCCATTGATGAAGGTAGCTATGAAAAAGGACAATGGACTCCCCAAAGAAGGTTGAACGGAGACGAAAATCATCAGGGACGACATTTACGCATCCCTGTCAATCAGTGGGGTATACAATATCTGAGGCTTTATAAATTCTTCACTCCCTACTCCATTAATTTCTTGATCCCAGGATCTTCAACGTATCGCTGGCAATCATATATTCTTCATCTGTAGGGATTACTACAATTTTGACTTTAGAATCAAGAGTGCTGATTACTTTCTCCACACCTCTGGTTTGAGCATTGATTTCCGGATCAATTTCCATACCCATAAATTCCATGTCTTTACAAACTTCGTAACGTGTAGGCCATTGGTTTTCTCCGACACCTCCGGTGAATACCAGGACATCCAAGCCTCCCAAAGCTGCAATATAAGCTCCTATGTATTTTTTGATCCGGTAATCATACATTTTTAAAGCTAACTTTGAACGTTCGTCTCCGGCAGCAACAGAAGCTTCGATCTCACGCATATCCGAAGATATTCCTGAAACGCCCAATACTCCACTATATTTGTTGACAATGGTAGATAATGCCTGACCTCCGATGTTTTCTTTTTCCATCAAATAAGTCAATACACCAGCATCGATATCGCCTGAACGTGTTCCCATCAATAAACCTTCAACAGGAGTCATTCCCATCGATGTATCAACAGATTCTCCGTTTTTAATAGCAGTAACAGAGCCTCCGTTTCCAATGTGAGCCGTGATAATCCGTTGTTTTTCAAAAGAAACGCCCAAAAAGTCACATGCTTTTCTGGAAACATACCGGTGGCTGGTCCCGTGGAATCCATAACGACGTATGGCATATTTTTCATACAATGAATAGGGTAATCCATACATATACGCAAAATCCGGCATTGTTTGATGGAATGCCGTATCAAACACGCCTACCTGAGGTACATTAGGCAATAATTCATCGATAGCGTAAATACCATTCAGATTCGGTGGATTATGCAATGGAGCCAGGTCGATACATTCCACTATTTTACTGATCACATCATCAGTGATCAAAACGCTGGAGTTGAATTTTTCACCCCCATGTACCACACGGTGGCCAACAGCATCAATTTCTTCAAGAGATTTTATACAACCATATTTTTCACTGGTTATTACACCCAGAATATACTCTATTCCTACACGGTGTTCCATGATATCTCCTTCAAGTATAACTTTTTGTCCCTCAGGTAAAGTCAATTTAAGGAATGAACCTTTCAACCCGATTTTTTCGATGCCGCCTTGTGCAAGAACGGCACCGTTGTCCATATCGAATAATTTATATTTAATAGACGAACTTCCGCAGTTTAATACTAATACTTTCATTATACAACATTATTTTTAGTTAAAAAAAGCGGTTAGGCCCTACAGCTTTGTTCCCGTCGTAAATATAAAATCCTTTACCGGAAGTTATTCCCAGTTGTTTAGCACGATATAAACGCCATAAAATCGGTGATGGTTTATATTTTTTATCTCCATATTCATTGAACATATCTTCCATCAACATCACTATTTTTTCGATACCAATGATGTCGGCCATACGAAATACTCCTACTCTCATGCCATAAACGACTTCGAATACACGGTCTATTTTTTCCAGTTCGGATACATTCTCCATCAACATCTGGCAGGCTTCGTTTAGCATGACAACCATTAAGCGAAGACTTGCCAAGCCATTGCTTTCATGAACTTCAATGGT
This sequence comes from Bacteroidales bacterium, assembly GCA_031553435.1. Lineage (GTDB taxonomy): Bacteria > Bacteroidota > Bacteroidia > Bacteroidales > Azobacteroidaceae > JAVBLQ01. The sequence continues at coordinate 4,492 of JAVBLQ010000128.1, forward strand.
TTCGTATTTGATGAGTTTTGCGAATAAAAGAACTTTATCAAATACTTCGTTGGAAGTATAGATTCCTTTAACAACTTCCAATATTTTAGCATCTGAGTGAGCTACAGGGAAATGTATGCTCAAACAGCGATCCTTGTATTCCAATTCTGCAGCTAACTCGCTGATAATAACAGTTGTTGCATTGGTTGCAATGATTGCATCAGGAGAAACAGAGTTTTCTATCTTCTTGAATGCATCTTTGCGTAGAATTGTGCTCCGGCGACCGGTTTGATCATCGTAACGCACACATTCGATAACGAAATCACAATCTCTTAAAAACGAATAATCGGTAGAACCTTTGATTCGTCCCATGATTGTTTTCTTTTCTCCCGGAGTGAGCCCCCAACTTTCAATTTTTGTATCCAGGTCACGACTGATTTTATCAATAGCATCGTCGATTTTTTCCTGGGATATCTCAATGAAAACAACTTCCATTCCGGCGGATGCTGTCAGACGGACAATATTTCTACCGTCTTTCCCGCATCCTACAACACCAATTTTGGAGAATAATGATTTCTTTCTATCTCTGATACTTAACCCGTATTTTTCGATAGGTTCTACAATAGTTTCTGCCATAATTATAATAAACTAATGAGTTAATATGCCAATATGCCAATAAATTTTAGTAAATTAATATGCTTATCACTGTGTCATTTATTGGCACATTGGCATATTAACCTATTGGCTTATTATTTTATTTTTTTAATCCGATTGCCTGATTGGCGCAAATTGCCACCATTTTGTAAATGTCATCAACAGAGCAACCTCTTGAAAGATCATTTACAGGAGCAGCCATTCCTTGAAGGATTGGCCCTACAGCTCCGGCTCCGGCCAAACGTTGAACCAATTTGTATGCGATGTTACCAACTTCTAATGTCGGGAAAACCAACACATTGGCTTTTCCTGCAATTTCGCTCCCGGGCGCTTTGCTTGAACCTATGGAAGGTACTATGGCAGCATCCGCCTGTAATTCTCCGTCGATTTTCAAGTCCGGTGCCAATTCTCTGGCTAATTGAGTAGCTTCTATTACTTTGTCGCACATCGGATGTTTGGCGCTTCCTTTGGTTGAGAAGCTTAGCATGGCAACTCTCGGTTCGACGCCTACAATTGATTGTGTGGTTTGGGCTGTTGCAACGGCTATCTCTGCTAATTCTTTGGCAGTAGGATCCGGCATTACTGCGCAATCGGCAAAAACCATGATGCCATTGTGTCCGTAAGATTTGTCAGGAACAAACATAAGAAATGCTCCGGATACAACACTTATTCCGGGTGAAGTTTTGATAATCTGAAGGGCTGGACGTAATACATCTCCTGTAGTATTTTGTGCTCCGGCGATTTCTCCGTCAGCATCACCATTTTTAATCATCAGGCAAGCCAGGTAAAGAGGATCTTCAACCAGCTTTTGTGCTTGTTCAATAGTTACTCCCTTATTTTTTCTTAATTCGAAAAGAATATTGGCATAGACTGATTTTTTATCGTTACTGATAGGGTCAACCAATGTTGCTTTTTCAATGTTTTTTAGATTGAATTTTCCTGCCAGATCTTTAATTTCCTGAGGATTGCCTATAAGAATAATATTAGCAATCCCATCGGACAATAGTTGATCGGCAGCTTTTAGAGTGCGTTCTTCTGTACCTTCCGGTAATACAATTCGTTGCTTGTTTACTTTTGCTCGCGCAATGATTTCCTGCATTAAGTCCATAATCGGGGAATAGTTTTTAGATAAAAAGATGTGTCATTCATAAGACGCTGCAAAAGTACAAAAAATTGTAATATCGAGATTACAAAAAGACAATATTTTTTTAATCTACAGATAGCATTATTGTGTTAAAGAATATTTAAACACAGCAACAAAGAGGCATTATATATTTAAACTTTGTGTCTTTGTGTTTAAAATCACAATTTCTAAAATATCGGAAAACAAATAAACCGTTTTGAACGTTATAAAGTTTGAACATTTAAATGCAATATATTTCCGTTGAGAAACGGATCCAAGGGCGTGTCAACGCAGATAATTTCACACCCGTGCGGTTTTCTTTTATTCCTTTTACACAACCAAAGCGCGGAGTGCTTGGGAGAGGCCATTAGGGGGCCATTCTGCGTTGAAACTCTTGAAAAATAGAAAATGGACAATTGACAAAGCAAAAATAGTTTCAAATATTACAGTTTCTTTTGTAATTGTTTCTTACCTTTGCGCCCAATTTACAATTTTTAAAATAAATTATGATGAAGAAGAGATTACTTCTTGGTGCTTATGCGCTATGTATCGCTGCTAATACTTTTGCAGGCGGCTTACTCACCAATACAAATCAAAGTGTTCATTTCCTGAGGAATCCGGCACGGGATGCTTCTACGGAAATTGATGCGGCTTATACAAATCCTGCCGGTTTGGCAAAACTTCCGGAAGACGGTTTTCATTTTGCATTTACAAATCAAAGTGCATTTCAGACAAGAACAATAACTGCAACTTTTGCTCCATTTGCAGGATTCGGAGGAAGTGCAACCAAAGTTTACGAAGGAGAGGCTTCCGCTCCGATTATCCCAAGTTTGCAGGCGGCTTACAAAACAGGGAAATGGGTGCTTTCCGGAAATATTGCAGTAAGCGGTGGCGGTGGAAAAGCCACTTTTAACAAAGGTTTACCCTCATTTGAATCTACAGTAGCTATCGTTCCGGTAGTACTTCACCAATATTACGCGCCGATCGGAGGTTATGAATTGAATAGCTATATGGAAGGTAGCTCTTTCATTTATGGCGCTCAATTGGGTGGAACTTATGCCATTAACGATATGTTTTCCGCTCATGCCGGTTTCAGAATGAATATTGTCAATAACCATTATTATGGATATATGCAGGACATAAAAATCGGGGTAAACGGAAATATGATGCCGGCATCAACAGTAATTGAGTTAAACCCGGCTTTTGCTCCTTTCGCTCCTTTAGTGGCAGACAAAGCACTGGATTGTTCGCAAAGTGGTTGGGGAATAACTCCTATTCTTGGTATTAATTTTTCTTACGAAAATTTGAATATCGGAGCAAAATATGAGTTCAACACTTCTTTGAACATCGAAAATAAGAATAAAACGCCTAATACTACCGGAATTGCAGATTTTGATGACGGTGTCAATACTCCGCATGATATTCCCGGTTTATTTACCATCGGAGCAAGTTATAAATTCATAAATTGTTTGACCGTTTCAGCCGGTTTCCATCATTTCTTCGATTCAAATGCAAAAATGGCAAATAATAAGCAGGAATACATCGATGGAGGAACTACTGAATTTTTGGGAGGTATTGAATGGCAAATAGATCCGATGATTTTAGTAAGCGCCGGATTTCAAACAACCAATCAGGGTGTGACAGACAATTATCAAACCGATTTGAGTTTTGCTCTCAATTCATATTCTATCGGTTTAGGTGGTGCTGTCAATGTTTCTAAAAGTGTAAGACTCAACATCGGTTATTTCTGGACAAATTATTCAGATTGGACAAAAGAATCTGCTGATTATGGAAACATTAACAAGCTGACAAAGGGAGCAATCCCACCAACACCCGGAAAAGACGTTTTTTCCCGTACAAACAAAGTGTTTGGAGTGGGTGTGGATTTTAGATTTTAAATCGCGAAGCGACTTGTGAATAATGAATGGTGAAGGTCGCTTCGCTCCATGTGACTGTAGAAAGATTTCTTTCACAGGGAGCGAAGCGACCATCACCATTATCCAT
>JAVBLQ010000022.1:0-14016 GCA_031553435.1 Bacteroidales bacterium
CTTTTTATGCCTGATTGAGATTTTTAAGTATGGTAGCTACTTTTTATCAATAGATCTTCAAAATACATATAAATATCTATTTTACAGCAATATACACAACAATAACAACCATTCTTGATTGTTATTAAATGTAAAATCAACAGAAAAAAGAAATAAAAAATGTAAAAACCCCAGACTGCTTGTATCAAAGCTATTGCAGGATATAATTTTTATTACCTACATTTGCCGCATGATTTTTCAGTCGATTCTCAAGTAACCCTATCACTTAAGAAGTGCATGGGAGGGAATTGCTGGAAAATTCTTCTTTTTTTATGAAGCTTTCCCGCTTTGCCTGATGATTGCCTGGTTTGCCTTGTGCAATGGTGCAAAATCAAACGAATCCAGATAAATCATAGTTGTCTTTTCCGATTCATGTCCCAAGCCCTGGCTGATAAGCGACATTGGCACACCCTGATTCCGTGCAATGGTCGCCCAGGAGTGGCGGGAGACATAAGTTGTCAATTTATCTTCCAGTCCGATCATTTTGGAAAGTATTTTTAAATGACTGTTTTGCCTGGACAGGGCATTGCCGTAAGATTTCCGGTCGTCGCCTTTTGATAGTACGGGAAGCAAATAATCGGAATCTTTACATGAAACGGAATAACGGCCTATGATTTCTTTCATTTCCGGAGTTAAAGCTATTTCCAATGTTTGTCCGGTCTTGTGGCGTTTGTAGGTAATGATCCCATTTTTCACATCTTTTTTTCTTAAGTAGGCAAGATCAATGAAGGAAATCCCCCTCAGGTAAAAGCTCAGGATGAACAAATCTCGTGAAAATTCAAGGGCGGAGTTACTTTTTCTTCCTTTGCCATTATCCAACAAGCTTGAAATTGAAAAATCCAGTTTCCTTAAGTTTCCAAAAACTTCTTTTTTGACGGCCCGTTTTTCCGTTTTTGCAACGCCTGTGAAGACGCCGGAGAAGATATTTTCTCCCGGAGATTGTATCTGTCTCAATGCAATTGCCCTGCGATGGATCGCCCTGAGATTTCTCAGATAGAATGAGATGGTGTTGAGTTTGTTTCCTTTACAGAGCATGTAGTTTTCAAAAGCCCTGACGATGGAATTATCCAATCTTTCGAGGGGAAAATCTTCTCCTTCGTTGAAACGGATGAAATTTCCGACCAAACTGCGGTAGGCTTCGACGGTACGTTCTTTTCCTTCAGCCAATAACCGGGGACGGAGTTCTTCAACAAAGGTCGAAAGCAGGCAACAACTGTTATTTCTCCGGTAAAGATTGACGAATTCTTTCAGGTTGAAACTATGGAGTTTTTCCAAACGGCGGATGTTGCTTTCAAGCATTTCATACTCACGGGTCAAATCAGCAGAAAGTTTCTGCAGGTATGGCTCGCGTAAAGGGGAAGAGAAGCCCAACTTGACTTTCTCCAAAACGGGATTCCATTCATGGGAAAAAAGTTTGTATTGAGTAGTTAATACTTTGACTTCACTACAGAAGATGAACTGGAAGTAGAGCGAACCTTCGCGTTCAGGAACAGACGAAGGCCGGAACTTGATTTTGATACTGGTGGTGTGCATGATAAATAATTTTAGTGAATGAGAGGGTTTTGTTCTAAAAAACAGCAATTTATTCATTCGTCCGGAACGGCGCTGCCGGAAGTCCCTCTTTATTATATAAATTAGCGCCTTCCGGATTGTCGGCCCAAGCATAACGAACCGCTACAGGATTTGACACTTGATTATTCCAGACAATCACTTTATTATTTTCGATGACGGCATCTGCCCATACAAATTGTTTATCTGCTCCTGAAATAGCAAACTGTTTCAGTTTTTTATCTCCTTTAATCATCAAGCCACTACCGGTATTGTCGAATGTGAGTATAATTTTATTCCCTTCTACTTGCATGGACTTATAAGTAGGCCCTGAATAGACAATATTTTTTTCGTTATATGCAATTTTTTCGGCAGCAAGGGCTAACCTTTTTCCTACATCTTTCTTGTTTAACGGATGGATATCATTCCATTCGCCTATATCGATGGTCACTGCCATTCCGGTATTGAGAAGAGCCAGCGTTTTGAGTTGGGCTTCGCGCAATAGTGCCCAACCACTTTCCGAAGGCTGCGGTTTCGCTTCCATGAAGTTTGCCAATTGCACAAAAAGAAATGGGAAATCACCTTGTTGCCAATGTTTTCTCCAATCCTGAATCATCGCAGGGAATAAGCTTCGGTATTCTACAGGTCTATCGGCATTAGATTCTCCCTGATACCAAATAACACCTTTTATCCGATAATGTAATAAAGGATTGATCATTGCATTGAACAGTCCTTCCGGTTTCCAGCGGATGAAAGTTTCTCCCTGCAGAGGTTCCATTGTTGCTCCGAGTTTATATTGCCAGTCACCTTTTAAATCGATAGTTTGTTCTCCGCAAACAATTTGATAGGGTTTATCGGGAACGAATCCACCGGAGCCCGCAGTATTGACCACCCGGATAGTTATATTATTATTCCCTTCTTTGAGCGCTCCTTCAGGAATTACATATCTTCTCGGAGGATATTGATAGGTGGTGTTTCCGACAAAAGTTCCATTAACAAAGACGGAATCCGCATTTACAATACAACCAAGATTTAATTTGGCTTTTTTTCCTGCGATCGCTTGAGGAATTCTAATGTCTTTTTTGAACCAAACAACTCCATTTATAGCACCTAGATCTGTATTCTTCCAGTAACCCGGAATTTTCATTGTTTGCCAACCGGAAGTATTTACAGATGGATCAGACCATCTTTTTCCTGGAGTCCGATATCCTTCATCCTTTTGACTCAATATCTTATACCATGCTGAGATACGGGTTCTGTCTTCAGTTTCTATTTGTTGTATCAAAGTATCGTTTTTGAATTTCTGAACTTCTTCATAGTGAACCGGAAATTGTTTAAGAGCCTCTTCGCTCATCCACGCTTCAGCAGGAGATCCTCCCAAACTGACATTGATCAATCCGACAGGAACCTTGTATTTATTATAAATTTCTTTGGCAAAAAAATAAGCTACGGCCGAGAAATTCAGTATATTTTCAGGTGTTACTTCTTTCCAACTTCCTGAAATTAAATCTTCCTGAGGATTTTTAAAGTTATATGTTTGCGGAACAAAAAACTGACGGATATAAGAATTTTTCGCATTGGCAATTTCATCCATATACAATGGGGCAACTCTGCTGATGGGGAGTTCCATGTTCGATTGTCCGGAACAAATCCACACATCTCCGATCAGGATATTCTTTAATAGAATATCATTGACCTTCATTTCATAAGGACCTCCGGCTGAAAAAGGAGGAAGAGAAATTTCCCATTTGCCATTGGCATCTGCAAGAGCATTGAAGGATTTATTTAAAAAATCAATCTTGATTTTTTCCCCGGGAGTAGCCCATCCCCAGATTTTGAGGCTTGTTTCCCTTTGCAATACCATTCCGTCGCCGATAAGTTTGGGTAATTTCACTTGCGTATAAGCATAAAAAGACATAAAAAATAAAAGACCCAAAACAAGAATGCCTGTTTTTTTCATTTGTGTTATTTTCATGGGTGATTGATTTGAGAATAGTTAACCTTAATTTTCACTTTTAATTTTTATTTTCAAAAAAATATACTAGTTTTGCAACACTTTTCGATGCCTCTGTAGTTCAATGGATAGAACGCGGGTTTCCTAAACCTGAAATTTGGGTTCGATTCCCAGCGGGGGTACTTTCAAAAATGATGATTTTCTAATTTTTAGATTGTTAGAATTTTTCTTTATCGAAAAATCCCCACATAATCCCCATTTATATTTTAATTAGTAAAAAGCACCACAAAAAACCGCTATTCTCTGGGTGCTTTCACAGTGCATTAAAACAATACCTTTCGGCATTAATTTGATGCAAAGATAAAATTTTATTTATTGTTTACATCTTCCTTGTATTTGTCAAAATAAATTCGGTTAATTTTAATTGCTGCTATTTTACCCAGACCATAGGCAAAATTATCTATTGATTTTTCCATTTCTGCCAATTCTTCAAAATAAAGGGTTCTATTTTAACTATATTTTCACTTGTTTTGTTGTATTTTAATACAGCATTTTATTATTTTTGCATCATGAAACGGAAAATAAGAACTTACGGCGGGTATTTTGAGGATTTCATGGAGACCTTGACCGAAAAAGAGCAGGATAAAATACAATACATACTCCTGTTACTTAAGACACGAGATAGGGTTCCGATTAAATTCATAAAATTGATACGTGACGGACTCTATGAGATAAGAATTGAATACAACAGCAATATTTACCGTGTGTTTTTTATTTTCGATGATGATTGTATAGTTGTGTTATTTAATGGATTCCAAAAGAAAACTCAAAAGACACCACAAAGCGAGATTGAAAAGGCACTTAAAATTAAAGACTAATATTATGCAGACAAACAATCACAAAATAGTTGACTATGATTCCATACTTGATGCCAAATTTGGCAAAGAGGGTACACCCGAAAGAATCGAATCAGAGGAAAAAGCTTTAGCATTCTATACCGGCAAGATAATTGAGGATGCACGAAAACAGGCGCATATCTCACAAGCTGAACTTGCCCGACGTATCGGAACCGACAGAGCCTATGTGTCTAGGATTGAGAGCGGTAAGATAGAACCTAAAGTGTCGACATTTTATCGGATTATTAATGCTATCGGTATGAAAATAGATTTGTCATTTTCAATCTGATTATTTATATGATGGTACCTACTGTTTCAACCTTATACCGTATAGCCGCTGCAATAGGTTTAACGGTGATTCGATGTGCTGTGCACCTTTGCACCCAAAACATTCACATTAGTCATTATTTGAAATAATTTCAATCAACCTTTTCTTCTTCAACAATCTTTGATTGATGAAGTTGTACCGGTTTGGATTTCTTCTTCGACATTTTCAGATTGATAAATTCAACGAAAAGAGAGAAGAAAATAGCAAAATACAGATAGCCTTTAGGAATAGATCCAACTTCGGCATTCATCACTTTCAGATGAGACAAATGAGCTGCCTCTGTTATCAGCATTACACCAATCAAGATCAGGAATGACAAACCAAGTATCTGGATACTCGGGTGTGTATTGACGAACTTGCTGACAGGCTCGGCAAACAACAGCATGATCAATATAGATATTACAACAGCACTGACCATGATAGACATCGCTCCTCCATATCCGAATTCCTGAAAACTGACTAGTCCGACAGCTGTCAACACGCTATCAAAAGAAAATACAATATCTAATGCTACAATTTGAACGATTGCCGACACAAATTTACTTTTGGCCTGTGCAGCATTGACTTCACCATTGGCTCCTTCAAGTTTATGGTGAATTTCTGTTACACTTTTATATAATAAAAAAAGCCCTCCCGCAAAAACAATTATGCTTTGTCCGGAAATACTTCCTTCGATCCAGGAAGTTGAAAAAGTATAAATTGGTTTTGTAAGACTCATTACCAAAGATATCCCGAAGAGTAACCCGATACGGAATAACATTGCAAGCAATAACCCTACCTTCCGGGCTTTGGGTTGTTGCTCATGAGGCAATTTGGATGTGACAATAGAAAGAAAAACGATATTATCTATACCCAAAACAATTTCCAAAAATGTCAACGTCAAAAGGGCAAGCCATGCTGCGGGATGTAGAAAAACTTCCAGAAACTCCATCTATTAATTTTTTTTGTATTCGACAAAAGCTTCTATGGCTTCATAAGAAGCGAGTCCTAACTGATTATATAAATTAGCGGTAGCCTTGTTTCTATCTTCTGATCTTTGCCAGAATAAGCGTTCATCACTGCCTAAGAAAGGTGCGCTTTCCATTTGAGATTGATGTTTCAGGATAGCATTCCGCTTTTGCCGTAACTCTTCCGGACTGATAGGAACTGCCATTTCAATATGGTCGATTTCCCATTCCTGCCAGGCCCCGCGATACATCCAGATGCGACAGTTTTTCATCCATTTTTCATCTTTTAATTCGTCGATCGCTGCCAATACAGCATCCAGACAGACTTTATGAGTTCCATGCGGATCAGCCAGATCACCGGCAACAAAAATCTGATGAGGTTTGACTTTTTGCAATAATTCTTTGATAATCTCAATGTCGGCTTCGGTCAGATTTCCTTTCTGGATGGTTCCGGTTTCATAAAAAGGCAAATCCAGAAAATGTATATTATCGGGTTTTACTCCGACAAAACGACAAGCCATTCGAGCTTCTCCACGACGGATGCGTCCTTTGATAAATCTCACGTCGGCAGTATCAACATCTCCTTCTTTTTTATCTTTCAAAAAGTTGAGCGTAGTGTTATAAAGCTTTGTTATAGCCTTATTTTCAGGGTCATAATTTCTTTTTATACTGTTTATGAAGGCCATAAAGCGTACAACTTCGTCATCTCCCACAGCAATGTTCCCGGATACCTGATAAGCCACATGTACATCATGTTTCTGATCAACCAAGCGTTTCAGTGTGCCTCCCATTGAAATGACATCATCGTCCGGGTGAGGACTGAAAACAACTACTTTTTTGGGGAAAGGTAATGCACGTTCGGGACGATGTGTATCATCCGCATTGGGTTTTCCTCCCGGCCAACCAGTGATAGTATGTTGCAGGTCGTTGAATATTTTTATATTTACATTGTACGCCGAACCATAAATGGCCAATAATTCTCCCATGCCGTTTTCGTTGTAGTCTTTATTGGTCAATTTCAATATGGGTTTCGACAGTTTCAGACAAAGCCAGACAATAGCCCTGCGAATCAATTTATCATTCCAATCACAGGAAGTAACTAACCAGGGTGTACTGATCCTGGTTAAATTATATGCAGCAGAAATATCAATAACAAAACGGGCATTGTTGTGTAATTGCAGGTATGAAGCAGGAATCGAATCATTCATTTTTCCTTCGACTGCCATCCTGATTACACCGGCTTTATTTTCACCCCAAGCCACAAGGATTATTTTTTTCGCTTTCAACATGGTTGATATACCCATGGTTATTGCACTTACAGGCACGCTTTCATGCGAAGTAAATGACTTTGCCGCTTCCTTCCTCGATTCGTTATCGAGCATTACCAATCGTGTCTGGGAATTGGAATTGGATCCCGGCTCATTGAAACCGATGTTTCCCGCATGTCCGATACCTAATAGCAGGAAATCGATACCACCCAGGCTTTGTATACGTTGTTCGTACATTTTACAAAACTCGAAAATGTCTTTTTTTGTAATGGAAGCATCCGGAGAGAAAACGTTTCTGGGATCGATATCAATATGATCCAACAATTGATCTTTCAATATTTGAAGGTTGGTATGCGATGAGGTTGTGAGCGGATAATATTCAAAAACATTGAGGATAACTACATTTTTGAAGCTCAATTTTTCTTCCTTATGGATACGGACCAACTCACGATAAAGAGTGATCGGAGAATGTCCGCCGGGAAGGGCAAGTACAAAAAAATGGCCTGACTCTTGTTTGGCCCTTATTTCCTTAACTATTTCTCTTGCCACAACAAGAGAACCTTCTGCAACAGACTCATAGATGTCTGTCGGAATGTTTTCAAAACGTGTTAAAGCAGATTGCTCAAAAGCATCTTCCGGATGATAGTATCGTTGAGGTACTCTATCCAATGTGATTTGTGAACTCAGATCTGTTTTCATGATATAAAAAAGTTACAAGTTACGGGTTACAAGCTACGAGTATTTGAACCTGTACCCCGGAACTTGTAACCTGTAACTAAAATTTATTTACCAAATAGCCACTCTCTTTTCTTCCGGAAGATACATTTTATTTTCCGGAGTGATGCTAAAGGCTTCATACCATGCTTTGATTTGGGGTAAGGCTCCGTTTACACGCCAGCGTCCAAGTGAGTGTGAATCCATTTTCGTCAAACGAAGAATTTCTTCATTCCTGATGTTTCCCGCCCAAACAGTTGCATAAGAAAGGAAAAAACGTTGTGCCGGTGTAAACCCGTCGATTTTTTCCTTGCTTTTAGCTTCCGGCACTTTTTGGAAAGCTTGCCAGGAAACCTGTAAACCTCCCTGGTCTGCAATATTTTCACCTAAAGTATATTGACCATTGGCATGAACAGTATCTAATACTACAATATTATCGAAAAATTTAACCAGTACATCTGCACGGTCTTTGAATTTTTTTGCATCATCATCTGTCCACCATGCTTTGAGGTTTCCATCTTTGTCATATTGACGTCCCTGATCATCGAATCCGTGAGTCATTTCATGACCGATCACCACACCGATTGCTCCGTAATTTACTGCATCATCGGCTTCCGGATTAAAGAAAGGGGGTTGTAAAATAGCGGCAGGGAAACAAATTTCATTTGTGACCGGATTATAATATGCATTAACTGTTTGAGGAGTCATTAACCATTCGTCTTTATCAACCGGTTTTTCAAATTTACCTAACATATAATCGACTTCAAACGCATTGGAACGAACAATATTAGCAAAATATGAATCGTTTTCAATCTCCAGTTTGGAGTAATCTCTCCATTTATCAGGATAACCAATTTTAACATGGAATGTGGCCAGTTTTTCCTGTGCTTTTGCTTTGGTTTCAGGACTCATCCATTCCAAAGCATTGATTCTTTCGCCTAATGCAACCTGTAAGTTTTTCACCAAACTTACCATCTTTTCTTTGGAAGCAGGAGGGAAATATTTTTCGACATACATCTGGCCTACGGCTTCTCCCAATGAACCGTTAACGGCAGTCACAGCTCTTTTCCAACGAGGTTTCAGTTCCGGAGTTCCGGAAAGTGTTTTCCCGTAAAAATCAAATGAAGCGTTGACAAAATCGTCACTTAAATAAGATGCCGCCTCATCGATGATATTCCATGAAAGATAATATTTGATTTCATTTAAGGAAGAAGAATTTATAATCTTACTGACTTCTGCAATAGGCTCGGGTTGGCCGATATTCAAAGTTCCTACTGTTAATCCTAATGTAGAAAAATAAGTTTTCCAATCGATAACAGGAGATTCCGTTTGTAATTCAGACAAGCTGGCTTTATGATAGTTAGCTTCCGGATCACGGAGTTTTTCGCGGGAATAAGCAATTTTCGCCAAAGCTGTTTCAATTTTCATCACAGCAGCGGAAGCTTCTTTCGCTTGTTTTTCGGAATATCCGGACAAAACGAATAATTTTTCGATCAATTCAACATATTTAGCCCTGATTTCCTGTGAATGAGCGTCCCTGTCCAGATAATAATCCCGGTCGCCCATATTGTATCCTCCCTGATTGATATGGAAGATATTCATGGAACTGTTTTTATCATCGGCATATACATAAGCGCTGAAAAATGTATCGAAACCTTTTTTGTATAATTCGGCGATAGCTTTACTTAGTTCTTTTTTGTCTTTCAGAGATTCTATTTTTTCTAAATAAGGCTTCAATGGTTCAGCCTTTTGCTCATTCAATTTTACGCTATCCATAGCCAACGAATAGAGTGTTCCTATTTTTTGAGGAATACTATGTTCTGCACTTTTGGTTTTGCTTAATTCTTCAATGAGGCCTTTTACTTGTTCCTGATTGTTATCTCTCAATTGATCAAAAGTACCGAAACGTGCATGTTCGGGTTTTAAGGGATGGGAAGCCATCCATCCTCCGCAGGCATATTGATAGAAATCATTGCCGGGAACGGCAGCGGTATCTAAATTGGAAACGTCAATTCCTTTTGAAGAATTGAGCTCAGCTTCTTTTTTTGATTCTTTTGAACCACAGCTGGTTGTAATCATTACGATTGATGTTAAAAATACAAGATATAACTTTTTCATAAGCACAAAAACATTATTTATTCGAGTTGCAAATGTATCCTTTATTGCTTGATTGAGAAAGTATTTTGGATAGATTTTTTATATTTCCCGAAAAAACTGTAGCTTTGTAATTCAGTTTATAAGGTTATAACATTTTTGTATTCATAAAGTTCTTTATCTGTTAGAAAACAAACATAAAAACACAAGGTCTTTTTTTATATTTTTCTTCATGCCTTCGTGTCTTTGTGTTTAAAAATATTTACGTATGAAAAATTTTATATTAACAATATGTTTCTTTTTCTCACTCGGAATTTCAGCACAAACGAATGTGGTAAAAATGAGTGCAGTGAAGAGCAATAACTATGGGGTAAATTATTTTCTTCCTAAAACAGAATTAATTATTCATGCCGAATACACCAAAGTTACTACCAAGACGGGCCCTTACTATAAATATGCTGAAAAATACCTGGGAGTTACAAATGCCGTAACCGAAGATAAAGTTTACTATACATTGGAAAAAGTAACAGTTATCCCCAAAGGTATTCCCGATAAAAATCAATCTTACTTAGTAGAATTCAAATCAGGAACAACCGCTCCGTTCGTTTATCTTACACAAGACGGGTTAATCTGCACTATTAATGCCGATTATGAACCGGTTGAAGATAAATCTGCGGACAAACCTCAGGCGAGCGCTTCAAAACCGGCAATCAATCCGCAATCTGTATATTCAGAAGAACTTTTGATGGCGGGATCAACGGCAAAGATGGCTGAAATTGCAGCCAAACAAATTTATCGCCTCCGGGAAAGCCGAACGGATATTATTACAGGTGAAGCCGAAAACCGTCCTCCGGATGGCGAAGCTATGAAAATTGTATTGCAACAACTGGAATCACAAGAAAATGCGTTGACCTCTCAATTTACAGGAACCACAACGACGCAAACGTTGACCCATGATGTAAATTTACTTCCTGAAGGAGATCTGGAAAAACAAATCCTATTTCGTTTTTCCAAATATCTGGGTGTGGTAAAAAGTGATGATTTAAGCGGAAGTCCTGTATATCTCAATCTGAAAAACACAACAGAAAAAGAAGTTCCGGCAGATCCTAAAGAAGCTGAAAAAATCCAGAAAGAAAAAGAAAAAGCTAAAGGTATTTTTTATAATAAACCGGGAAAAGCTAAAATAGAAGTTTACTTCGGCAACAACAAGCTCTATTCAGGAGACATTCAAATTGCCCAATTCGGAGACACACAGATATTGGCTCCTAATATTTTCGAAGATAAAAAGGCTCCGGTAAAAGTATATTTTTATCCGGAAACAGGTGCGGTTAAACAAATAATTCAATAAAATTCAAGTGAAAAAGTGAAAGGTGAAGATACCTTTTCACCTTTCACCTTTCACCTTTCACTAAAAATTATGATTTGGAACGAAACCATGGAGTGCATGTCCCGCGAAGACATGCGAAAACTTCAGTCTATCCGCTTAAAAAAGGTTATTGAAAGAGTTTATCATAATTGCGAACCATATCGTAAAAGAATGCAGGAAGTAGGAATCACTCCCGCAGATATACATTCGATTGATGATCTTGCTAAGTTACCATTTACTTCTAAAAAAGATTTAAGAGATTATTATCCTTTCGATTTGTTGTGCGTACCCATGTCGGAAATCGTACGCTTGCATGCATCTTCCGGAACAACAGGAAAACCCATTGTGGTCGGATACACTCGTAACGACCTGAATATCTGGAATGAAGTCGGAGCCAGATGTTTTACCGCTTATGGACTAGGGAAAAAAGACGTCATTCAGGTATCTTACGGTTATGGCTTATTTACCGGAGGATTAGGAGTGCATAATGCCGTCGAAACAATCGGAGGCACGGTTATCCCAATGTCAAGCGGTAATACTGAAAAGCAAATTATGCTGATGCATGATTTTGGCGCTGTGAGTTTGGCTTGTACGCCTTCTTATGCGCTATATCTGGCAGACGCTATGAAAGATTCCGGTATTCCGCGAGACGAATTCAAATTAAAAGTGGGCATTTTCGGTGCAGAACCCTGGACAGAAGCCATGCGTCAGGAATTACAGGAAAAATTGGGCATCAAAGCCTACGACATCTACGGATTGACCGAAATCATAGGGCCAGGTGTAGGACATGAATGTGAATGCCAGGATGGAACGCATCTTTGTGAAGATCATTTTTTCCCGGAAATCATCGATCCAGAAACAGGAAACCCTCTTCCTCCCGGACAAGTAGGCGAATTGGTTTTCACAACACTAACCAAAGAGGGGATGCCTTTGATTCGTTTCCGTACCAGAGATTTAACCAGTCTGAATTACGAAAAATGTAAATGTGGACGCACTTCCGTCCGCATGGGACGTATTCTTGGGCGCAGCGATGATATGTTGATCATACGGGGTGTAAATATTTTCCCATCACAAGTTGAATCCGTCATTTGTGAGCTTTCGGAATTGGAACCGCATTACATGCTGATTGTTGACCGGATAGATAATCTGGACATCCTTGAAATTCAGGTGGAAATGCGTGAAGAATTTTATTTCGACGAAGTTCATAAAATGTTGGAATTGAAAAAGAAAATCTGTCACCGGATGCAAAGCGTTTTGGGTATTACCCCGGAAATTAAATTAGTGGAACCGCGCAGCCTTGAAAGAAGCCAGGGCAAAGCCAAGCGGGTGGTTGATAAACGCAAATTTTTATGAATATGAATGATGAACAAGGAGCGAAACGAACTTCACCATTCACTTAAACAAAACTCAAATATCATGTTAATTAAACAATTATCCATTTTTCTGGAAAACAAAAAAGGCCGCTTCACTGAGGTCGCCCAGATACTCGGAGATGCAGGCATCAATATGACGGCTTTTACTGTGGCTGAAAGTTCCGATTTTGGAATTCTCCGTCTGATTGTTTCCGATCCTGAGAAAGCGAAAGAAGTACTTAAACAGAAACTGTATGCGGTAACCGTGACAGATGTCGTTTGTTTACAATGTCCGAACGAAGCGGGTTCATTGGCCAAAGCAATGAATATAATTACGGATGCCGGTATTTTTGTTGAATATATGTATGCTTTTTCTTCCGGACAAGTAGCCAATGTTGTAATTCGTCCGGATAATCTTGAAAAAACAATTGAAGTATTAAAAAACAACAAGTTAGAATTGTTGGCAGCAAGCGAGCTGTACAAATTATAACATATAAATTTCATACTTTTGAAAAACTATTTTTGGGGGCCTATCACCCTTTTGAAATAAATCGATTTTTTTTATCAAACCTCTCCGGTTTTTTAACTTTACAGACAAAAGAAAAGTCAAGACAAATTATTTTTAGTATATCATTCAATAAATATATTTTAAAAATTAGTTTGCATCACTCATTCATAATTCTTTTTATATTTTAATAATACTAACAACCATGACAACAATCAAATTGAAATTGAATCACTCCCAGGTAGAAAGTCAGCCGGGAAGCCTAAGTCTACAGAACTCACAAAAAAAACAGATGCTGAGTATGTATGTTTCCAAATTATCGGAAGAACTTGAATCTGGAAACCGGTTAAGAACAGCAGGAGCTTACCAAAGTTTCCTGAATAGTTTCATTAAATTCAACAACAACAAAGATCTGGCTCTTTCTCAGATCACAAAGAACCTGATGAAACAATATGAAATTTTTCTGGGACAACAAGGTTATTCTCAAAATACTATTTCTTTTTATATGCGAAAAATCCAGGCTATTTACAATCAGGCAATCAGGGAATGTTTGATTTCCGAAATTAACATGACGGACAAACAACAAGAAATACCGCTTTTGGTTATTAATGAAACATTAGAGCATACAATGGAAAAGTATCCTGAATTTATTTGAAATAATTCGTTTTAATTTCATTAATAAAACATTAAACTTATACAATTCACTCTGGTAAAGGAATAATTTCTAATCTTACAAAATTTTACCCCTAAGTCCTTTATTAATAAATTTACACTGATTAATTCCCTACAAAATCATCATTTTGAGGACCGTTTATTTCAAGTTGTGACCAATTTGAGTGAAAAGTAAAAAACTAAATGAGTTGAAAGTGGAAAATTGAAAATGAGGCTTACGCACAAAAACATTTTCAATTTCCCACTTTTCATTTTCAATTACTTGTCAAAGGTTCCAACGCAGAGCGGCCCCCTAATGGCCTCCCCCAAGCACTCCGCACTCTGGCTGTGTTA
>JAVBLQ010000021.1:0-6135 GCA_031553435.1 Bacteroidales bacterium
TCTCGATCATTTCATATTCGTGGCTCAGGCCGGAAGATAGTTTCTGGAGGTAAGGCTCACGCAGGGGTGAGGAACACCCGAGCCTGACTTTTTCCAGGACAGGATTCCACTCATGGAAAAAAAGTTTATAGGAACTGGTGAGAATCTTAACCTCCCGCTTGTAGATGAACTGGAAGAAAAGCGACCCCTCCTGGCCAGGAACCGTCGAGGAACGGTACTTGATTTTGATACTGGTGGTGTGCATGTGGATGATGTATTTAAATTGTACGGATAAAACGTTGTTGAGTAGGGAAAGGTTCACCAAACAAATATATAACATTTTAGGTTCGGTGTATATTTAAAAAAGGGTGAAGCGGAAAAATATAGGGTTAAAGTGGAAAAAACCGTGTTGAGTTTTTGAAAAAAATCGTAACTTCGCGCCCTCTTTAAACAATTATATATGCAGAAAATCAGGAATATTGCTATCATAGCTCACGTAGATCACGGAAAAACAACCTTAGTGGATAAAATGTTACTGGCCGGAAAACTTTTCAGGGATGACAAGGCTGATCTCGACCAGTTTCTCGATAGCAATGATTTGGAAAGAGAACGCGGAATTACGATTCTTGCCAAAAATGTTTCCATCAATTATAAAGACTATAAAATCAACATCATAGATACTCCCGGTCACGCCGATTTCGGAGGTGAAGTTGAACGGGTATTGAACATGGCCGATGGTTGCCTGCTTTTGGTAGATGCTTTCGAAGGTCCTATGCCTCAAACCCGTTTTGTATTGCAAAAAGCAATTCAAATCGGACTGAAACCGATTGTTGTAATTAATAAGGTAGATAAACCCAACTGTCGTCCGGAAGAAGTTCAGGAGATGGTTTTCGATTTGATGTTCAGTTTGGATGCTTCTGAGGAGCAACTTGATTTTCCAACCATTTACGGATCTGCCAAACAGGGCTGGATGAGCGATGATTGGAAGACGCCAAGGCAGGATATTTTCACATTATTAGATACGATTATCGAACATATTCCTGCACCTAAAGAACTGGAAGGTATTCCTCAAATGCTGATTACATCCCTCGATTATTCGAATTATGTAGGACGTATTGCCGTAGGTCGCGTTCATCGCGGTACATTGAACGAAAATCAGGAATATGCACTTTGCAAAAGAGATGGAAGTATTCAAAGAGTCAAAATCAAAGAATTGAATGTCTTTGAAGGCTTAGGCCGTTCAAAAGTGCAAAGTGTAAAATCAGGCGATATTTGCGCCCTGATCGGAATCGATGGCTTTGAAATCGGTGATTCTATCACAGATTTGCAGAACCCGGAACCGTTGGATCCGATTGCCATCGACGAGCCTACCATGTCAATGTTGTTCACGATCAACAATTCTCCGTTTTTTGGTAAAGACGGAAAATATGTGACATCCAGACATATTTACGAACGTCTTCAAAAAGAACTGGATAAAAATTTAGCTTTAAGAGTCGAGCCTTCAGATAGCGCCGATTCCTGGATTGTTTACGGACGAGGGGTATTACACTTGTCGGTACTGATCGAAACCATGCGTCGTGAAGGTTATGAGTTGCAGGTTGGACAACCGCAAGTGCTGATCAAAGAAGTTGATGGAGAAAAATGCGAACCGGTCGAACAACTCACCATTAATTTACCGGAAGAATATTCCAGCAAGATCATTGATTTGGTCACTCGTAGAAGAGGAGAAATGTTGTCGATGGAAAGAAAAAGTGACAGGATTCATCTCGAATTCACTATTCCTTCCAGAGGAATCATCGGTTTGACTAATCAGGTATTGACTGCTTCTGCCGGAGAAGCCATCATGGCGCATCGTTTCCTCGAATATCAACCCTGGAAAGGTGACATCGAACGTCGCCAGAACGGTTCAATCGTTGCAATGGAAACAGGAAATGCTTTTGCCTATGCTTTGGACAAATTGCAAGACAGAGGAAGTTTTTTTATTGATCCACAGACAGATGTTTATGCCGGACAAATTGTCGGCGAACATACGAAAGAAGGCGACTTGGTGGTAAACGTGACCAAATCTAAAAAGCTAACCAATGTCCGCGCTTCAGGAAGTGATGATAAAGTGAAACTGGCGCCTCCCATTATTTTCAGTCTGGAACAAGCTTTGGAATATATCAAAGAAGATGAATATGTCGAGATCACACCCAATGCTATGAGATTGAGGAAGATTATCCTGGATGAAAATGAAAGGAAAAGAATGGGAAAAAAATAAGATAAAAGATAAAAATTAAAAGTGAAAAATGAAGAATATTCAAAAACTCATTTTTCACTTTTAATTTTTAATTTTTATCTTATTTCTTCACTATATTCAAAAACTGTGCATTTGTCATATATTTGGCAAATTCCAAATCGTTCAAAGCCTCTTTGGCTTTATTCTTATCTAAAGAAATAGATTGTTTCAGATTCGAAATTACTCCATCCAGATTATTGGTTCTTGCGGCAACAATGGCTTTCAAATAAGCTGTGGTTGCATCCGGGTTAGAAACTGCATTCAATGTTGTTTGCGCTTTGTTGTAATCCTTGGTTAGAATTTGTGCAAGAGCGGCATTGTTAGATTTTTCTCCTGATAATGCGCTGGCAGCCTTGGTATAGTCACCTTTTTCAAGAGCCAGAAGGCCAACGGCAGTTCCTAGTTCAGAAGCGCCTGCTGCATTTCCGAAATATTGTTCGGCTCTTGCATTATTATGATTTGCCAAAGCGATCAATCCAAGATTCATATTGGTTTCAGGAGCTTGTGTCGTTAATTGAGCGGCTTTGTTGAAATCGGCTTCCGCATCTTTCAGGTTTCCATTTTTAAAAGCAATAACACCTAAATTGTTCCATCCGCGATAATCATTAGGATAGATGCTTGTTACTTTTTTGTAAATGGTTTCTTTTCCTGAATTGGTTTGTGCCAATGTAGCAGCATAAAGCAACTCTTCTACAGAAAGCTGGCTCGGGTTGGAAGCTGCTAATTTGCTGATTTCTTCGTCGCTTTTTCCTATAATTTCAACATTGGCGGTTAATCTTGAACGTCTCAATTGAGGAAGAATTTCTTCGGCCAACACAGAAAATACGGAAGAGATATTTTTAATTTGCCGTTCTCTTTCTGCCGGATCGGAATAAGATGAAAGTACTTGCAAAATCAAATTTTTATCCTGGATATTTGATTTTTCAACCAATTGTTTGAAACCTTCCCAGTCTTCAGCGGTATAACGTGCATAAATCGGCGCATTGACTTTGTCTTTTTTCAGTTCTTTGGAAAGATACTGGTTTGTATTTTTTTCACGTTGAGCGGCTAACTTTTCGTTCAATTCCATACCTCCGTCAGGAGATGCATAAGCAGATATTTCAACGGAAACTTTTTGATTCGGATCCTGATTGGCACTGGTCACCACGTCTTTCCAGTTTTCAACTTCGGCCTTTTTCAATTCGCTGGAACGAAGTTCAGCTTGTTGTATCAGGAACATGATATTGGCATCATGAGCTTCTTTGATAATCCGTTGAAATTTATCGGGAGCAATAGATGGACTGGCTGTGGCTGCATCGGCCAACATTTCTGTTGCAATCACACCATCTCCGATTTTCAGATCAGGCAGAACAACAGTTTTGTTACCTACTTTCGCATCGAAAGTCAAATAAAGCTCGGATTTTTTTAATTCTGGAGCATATTTAAAGGAAGAACGCATAGTAACATTTCCTCCTGCACTCTCTGAGATTGTTTGTCCGTTGCCTGCAACTTTTTCTCCCTGAAAGGTGTACATAGTACCCCATGCTTCTCCTCCTGGATATCTCAATACTGGAGTGACTTCAACAGTCGCATTTTTATTGAACCATTTTTGTGGAAATGTTGCGTTGATTGTAACAGGAATAGAGGCGCCCTCTACAACAAGCGGTTGCGGAGTTGCTTTAACATAGTTGGCAGACAATGGCTGCAATTTAGAAGAACAAGACCCAAACCCCACAATGACTGCCAATAGAATAAACGGCAGAAAAAAACTCCTTTTCATTTTTAATTTGTCTTTTATGTTAATACTTCGATATAATACAGAGCTAACAAGCTATAAAGCCAAATAGTTTACAAAACTAACATAAATGTGCATAATAAAATTAATTTTATTGTTTAATGTTGAAGGTTTAATGTTTAATTCCATGAGATTGAAGATAAATCTCATGTCTATTCAAATTCAACCTTAAACAAAGGAATAGGAGGAGTCTTTCTATATGCAAAATTAAAAAATTACTTTGATTATTTGTGTGTTTTCTGAAGATAAAATACGAATAAGGCCTAATTGCCCTTTCAATATATTTTCAGGTAGGGAAAAAGAATCGACATTCGTACAAATGTATTTTCCGATTAATACTCCTGTAATTGTATAAAGTTCGATAACTCCGTTTATTCCTCCTTGTTGTGTAGAGTAAAGAGCATGAGTAGTGTGCGAATACCAAATGGATGATTCCGTAGGTTCATCATCAATATTATCATTTACTATGTAATGAACAAGAGGCTGAACGGCCAATGAAGTTTTCATTGGTTGCGATGGGTGATTTTCGGCGCTGAACCAATTACCGCTTTGATTTTTCAACCAGGTGTAATTAGGTTTTCCCGCACTTAAAGTTGAATTATATGTAGAAAAACCGTTGGATGCAGGATAAGAAATCTGATATGAAACAAAGAAATCTCCTTTTATTTTAGGTTCATCGACAAATCTCACAAAAGATTCGAATGAGTCAAAAGTACTGGCACTTCCGGCCATTGTTTTATCCGTATCAACAAAATTTCCATCTTTGTAGTCAATATATTTAGGTTTGAAAACAACAGAAGAGAGTTTTTCTCCCGGAAGTCCGTTCTGACTTTTATATATATTAATGTTAACCCCATTTATAACGCCCGAAGCCATCGCCGGATTCAAAAGATATACGCCTGCGATTTTAGCGCTTTTACTGAGAGTAAATTTTTCAGCGAATTCCAATGTTTGCAATGAATTGTAACCAAACAGATAACCTGTCCCTGAGTTCAGTTTTGTATTGGCAAGTTGGTCGGTTCCATTGTTATAATCAGCATGAGCCAATCGCTCGATTGAGTCAGACGGAAAAGGATTCATTCCCACGCACTGAGTAACTCCCGAATTGATCGGGTCAAGCCATGGTTTTAGTTGCAAAGAGTCATGGTTTTCATCATAAACCCAACCTTTGAATAATGTGGAAAAATAATCGCCACCTCCATTCGGATTAGAGTTATTGCAGTTGGAAGTCCCTCCTGTAAGCCCTCCGATAACCAGATTGTTATTATCAAACAAGGCGGAACCGGAAGATCCGGCGGCTGTCGATCCGATATTCCATCCATTTACATACCAATGGGAATAACTGTCAAAATGAGTACTCGCATCATTTGGATAACTTACCAAGCTGATGGCATTGTCGCTCTTTCCATATTTTTTCAAGGATCCGTTTGGGTGATGAACATTCATGTGAGGAACAGATCCTCCGGTTGAACTGACATTCCATCCTGCATAATACGGTTTGTAATAATCAGGTGGCGTATTGTTTAATCTGACTAAAGCGATATCAAGATTTTCGATGAGTGTCTTTAATACAGTTCCTGCAACAGACATCTCTTCCGTACCTTTCATCCTGGTTCCGCAAACCGGACGGTTATAATTGAAAAAAGCGATGATAGTTCCGGCAACTTTAATATAATCCGGATTCGGAACTGTAAAATTTTTATTTAAACAATGTACTGCAGTTAATAAATAAGGAGTGCCATCTTGTGAAGTGTTGTTGAGCAAAGTTCCGGTACAAAAAAATGTTCCATTAATTGTTAATAAAACAACGGCATCCTTAGGTGCAAATTCAGGGCTGGCACAAAGTATGTCGGGCATACACATTTGTCCGGACGTCTGAGCCTTTGGTTCTGCCCGGAGTATTCCCCGGTAATCATGGTTTACTTCCGTGATTTTTAATTGTCCTTCGAATGCTGCATCGGCTGGTTCGGAATATTCCACAATAATCTCATCTCCATCAACCGGAGCGATGGGCAACATGTTGTCTTCCGAATTATTTTCGCTTGTGAAAGAGCCGAGTATGTGAGACTTGTCAGAACTATACAAAAATAATTTTCCTCCTTCA
>JAVBLQ010000137.1:0-24001 GCA_031553435.1 Bacteroidales bacterium
ACTCCTGTAAAAACACCGGCAAACAAATCTTCACCGGGAAGAAGAATCAGCCGGCGCAGGGCGGCGGTCTTGAAGATCATACGCAGGTTGCGCATGTAGAATGAGATCGTGTTCGGTTTGTTGCCCTTGAACTTCATCCAGGTTTCGTATTCCTTGACCCGGGAGGCATCGAGCTGTTCCAAAGGGAAATCCTGTCCGCCGTTGAACCGGATAAAGTTGCGGGCGGCATCCCGGTAAGCGCGGGCCGTACGGAGACGCTTGGAGTCAATAAGCGATTGCTCCAGTTCCCGGGCGAAGACCGAAAGCAGGCAGCAACTCCTGTTCAGGCGGTAATGTTCGACGAACTCCGGAAGGCTGAAGCCGGGAACTTTTTCCTGGCGGCGCAGATGAGTTTCCAAAGACGACCGTTCGCGGAAAAGATCCAGGGAAAGTTGTTGCAGGTAAGTTTCCCGCAAAGCAGAAGAACAGCCGAGTTTGACTTTCTCCAGGTGGGGATTCCATTCTCCGGCAAAGAGTTTGTAGGAGGTACTGATGGTTTTTACTTCCTGGTGCAAGATGAACTGGAAGTAAAGCCGCCCTTCGGAGCCGGGAACACTGGAAGGACGGAACTTAAGCTTAATACTGGTGATGTGCATAACCTTGATTTTTTGTGTGAAAGGTGAAGGTCGCTTCGCTCCCTTGTGAACTCGTTTCACTCGTGGTGAAGGGGTGACAATGCGACAGACGTCACTTCGTCACAGTTCACCTTTCACGGTTAATAAGGTTAAAACGTTATTAGAAAGGAAATGTTTAATATTTGAACGAAGGGTGAAAAGCAAAAGGGGACATAATAAAAAAGTTTATTTTAAATGCTCACTAAACGTCATAAAAGATCTTATATCCTTGTGTATCAATATCCTTCAAATCAACTTCTTCCTTGAATATACCAAAAACAGAAGATCCGGAACCAGACATCGAAGCATAAATTGCTCCAAAATCGTAGAGCTTATTCTTGAGATTTTTTATTTTCGGAAATTTAGAAAAAACTGTTTTCTCAAAATCATTCTTCATCAGATCTTTCCATGTTTCAACAGGTTGTTTGATTATTTCTTTCAAAGAAATCTCGGGTTGTGCGGGTTTCACTCCGTCATATGCTTCTTTGGTTGAAACATGTATATCCGGTTGCAGCAACACAAGAAAATAATTCTCCAAAGACAATATAACCGGTTCAAAAACATTGCCGATTCCGGAAGCAAATACGGGTTTATTACGAATAAAAAAAGCACAATCAGCACCAATTAAGGCAGAAAGTTTTTCCAATTCGTCAGACGAAAGATTCAAACGAGCAAACTCATTCAACAATTTCAACATAAAGGCTGCATCGGCAGATCCACCACCCAAACCTGCTCCGAAAGGAATCTCTTTTCTTAAATAAATGTCTATTTCGGGCAAGTTATATTGATTGGCCAACAACCGATATGCTTTCATCACCAGATTATTATCCGGATCTCCATCTATTCCTATTCCGGTTTGAATAAAAGTTCCTTTTCCATTTTTTGCAGGAACAATTTCCAACGCATCTTTTATATTAACCGGATAAAAAATGGTTTCAATATTGTGATAACCATCCTGCCGTTTTTCGGTAATATTTAAACCAAGATTGATTTTTGCATTTGGAAAACAGATCATGATGTGTTGTTAATTAATTTATTGAATAAGTAGTAAATTCAGATTCAAGAAACAAATATAAGAAATTTAAACTTTAAACAAATCATAAAATTACAGCGCTATGAGATACAAAAATAAAAAGGGGTTCAAAATCTTGAACCCCTTCTATTAGTTTGTATGAACAACTCCGAATTATTGGTTTACTTGAGTTGTGTCAGTTTTTACAGTGTCATTAGCAGCAGGAGCTGGCTCTTGAGTTTGTTCTGTTTGTTCAGTAGTAGAAGCTTCTGGAGTTTCAGTTTTAGCTGTGTTTGAACAAGAAACAAATGTCAATGCAGATGCTACAGCAAAAAATAATACTAACTTTTTCATTTTTGTACGAATTAAACGGTAATAATTTTTCTTTTTATTGTCATTCTCAAATGACGCTGCAAAGTTACAATTAATTTTATATGTTATACAACATATTTATATATTTTTTTTGAAAAAAATTAATTATACAAATATCTTTTAATACTTCTTTTGGGTGTTTTCTCAAATTCCATAG
The DNA here is from genome assembly GCA_031553435.1 of Bacteroidales bacterium. Taxonomy (GTDB): domain Bacteria; phylum Bacteroidota; class Bacteroidia; order Bacteroidales; family Azobacteroidaceae; genus JAVBLQ01. The sequence continues at coordinate 2,195 of JAVBLQ010000137.1, forward strand.
GATAAAGCTTTATTGCTGAAATAGTTTCATAAGGAGCAACCATCTGATTCAACACTTTTTTATTTTCTTCCATGATCACTGGCAAAGTGTCGTTTGTTATACCAGTACTATCAACTGACTCATAATCAGGATAAACAAGGGCAACCAATTTACCTTCTCTTTCAACAACAAGGCTTTCCATTATAAAAGGAAGGTTGTTTAATTTGGCTTCAATTTCTTCGGGATAAATATTCTGCCCGCTTGAACCCAATATCATGGTTTTGGAACGGCCTCTGATATATATATAATTATCTTTGTCGATAGTTCCCAAATCGCCTGTACGCAACCAGCCATCATCTGTAAATGTATTTTTGGTAGCTTCTTCGTTTTTGTAATAACCAGCCATCACATTTTCTCCTCTGACTTGTATTTCTCCGACAATATTGTAAGGATCGGGAGAATCTATTCTTACTTCCATATTATCCAAAATTTTACCACAGGAACCGGGTCTATATTCGGAATAATGGATATAGCTAATCAGCGGAGCGCACTCAGTCATTCCATATCCAACCGTGAACGGAAATTTTATTTTCATCAAAAATTCTTCCACATCTCTGTTCAGCGGAGCTCCTCCGATAATTGCCTGAGAAAATCTTCCTCCGAATGCATCTACCAGCTTTTTCCGGATTTGAGCATAAATCTGTGCATCCAGCAACGGAATATTCATCGCCCAACGCATTGATCTTTTAGCTAGTTGAGGTAGAATCATTTTTTTATAAATCTTTTCTATAATCAGCGGAACCGTAATAACTATATTGGGTTTTATTTCCTCAAAAGCCTTTAATAATATTTTAGGCGAAGGCGTTTTTCCCAATAAAGTGGTATGACATCCTGCACTGAGCGCATACAAAAATTCGAATGCACAACCATAAGCATGAGCCAGAGGAAGAAATGACAATAATTTATCTTCCCTGAATAAAATATTGCTTCGTTTAACAAATGTAATATTTCCTGCCAGGTTGTTTCCTGTAGTCATCACAGCCTTACTGAAACCGGTTGTTCCCGAAGTATAGTTAAGCGAAACGATTTTATCATTTGATAAGTCAGTATATTTAATACATTCCCCGGTAAATTCTTTCGGGTATTTTTTCTTGAAAAGGGAATCGAGATTTTTTAATAATTTATTGATAGATTCTCCGTCTTTCTGATGAAGACAACGCATATCATTCAAAGAAAAGACAGCGCGAAGTTCCGGCATTTTATCTTCCTCCAGGTTTTCCCAGATATGATCGGAAACGAAAAGAAAGGTTGAATGTGAATGATTAACAATATGATGCACATCGTTGGGGTTGAAATCCTGAAGAATCGGAACAATGATGGCTCCATAAGTCACAGTCGCCAAATATGTTATACACCATTTGCTCGTATTTTTCCCGATCAGAGCGATTTTATCTCCTCTCCTGATTTTACACTCTTCAAATAAAATGTGGATTTTTTCAATCTCCTGTGCCAGATCTCCATATTTTAAGGTTACATTTTCTCCGTAATCAGATAATGCGGGTAGTTCCCAATTATCACGAAAACTTTGTTCAAATAATTTAATAAAATTTTCTTTAACCATGGTGCACACTTTTATCAATTTTGTGCAAAGATAAACACATTTACGCAAATTCCCAAAATTGTGGTAACTTTGCAGAAAATCAGTTTATGTTTATTCACTATTCAAGAAATGATAGATTCAAATCTATTCGAAAATAAAACAGCCGCCTATTTTACACTGGGGTGCAAACTTAATTTTGCCGAAACATCGACTATCGGCAAACTACTGTCGGATAACGGAATAAGAAAAACAAGACCGGGAGAAGTTGCGGACATTTGTATTGTTAATACATGTTCGGTTACGGAATTGGCCGATAAAAAATGCCGTCAGGCAATTCGTCGTATAGCCAAGCAGCATCCGGGAGCATTCATGGTTGTTACAGGATGTTACGCTCAACTGAAACCTGATGAAATTGCCAATATTGAAGGAGTGGATCTTGTTTTAGGTGCAGGGCAAAAACTGGATATTGTTCATTATCTGGATAAAATCGCAGAAAAAAAGAATGCCGGCCAGGTGGTTGTTTCTGCCATCAAAGATATCGATACATTTATCCCTTCTTGCTCCAAAGGAGATCGTACGCGCTATTTTCTTAAAGTGCAGGATGGTTGCAATTATTATTGTTCCTATTGCACCATTCCTTTTGCGCGTGGGAAAAGCCGGAACGGATCTATTGCCGATCTGGTCAAACAAGCAGAACTCGCCGGACAGGAAGGTGGTAAAGAAATTGTGTTGACCGGTGTGAATATCGGTGATTTCTGAAAGACAACAGGTGAAACTTTTTTCGATCTGGTCAAAGCGTTGGACAATGTCAGCGGAGGAATTGAAAGATTCCGTATTTCATCCATCGAACCTAATCTACTGACCGATGAGGTATTGGAATTTGTTTCACAATCCAGGAAATTTATGCCTCATTTCCATATTCCTTTACAATCCGGATGCGATGAAGTACTGAAGTTGATGAAACGAAAATATGATACGTCTTTATTTGCCGCCAGAATCGAGAAAATCAAATCATTGATACCCGATGCTTTCATCGGAGTCGATGTAATTGTCGGAGTGCGAGGTGAAACCGACGAATATTTTGAAAAAACAAAACAATTTGTGGAAAAACTGGACATCTCTCAATTACATGTATTTACCTATTCGGAAAGAGAAGGCACTCAGGCATTGAAAATCGATCATGTGGTTGATCCGAAAGTAAAACACGGGAGAAGCCGGCAGTTGATTGAGATATCGGAGAATAAATTGCATACATTTTACCAGAGTCAACAAGGAAAAACTCACTCCGTTCTGTTTGAACATTCCAGGAAAGGAGGAATGATGCATGGATTCACAGACAATTATGTAAAAGTAGAAGTTCCTTATAATGAATCTTTTGCTAATAAAATCACTTCTGTTGTTTTAAAAGAATTGAATGAAGACGGATCTGCTTTATCCTGTGAAATAAAAAATATTGACTTATGAGTGATCATCAAAAATCCCATTTTTCACTTTTCACTTTTCACTTTTCACTTTTATATTACATCATGTACGCCTGGATGTTCTGCCATGCACTGTTCCCCCTCCGCATATTGTACATATTTTCCGACATATTATATTTTTTTGCTTACTATATAGTTCGTTACCGGAGAAAAATTGTCCGTATGAATCTGACAAATGCTTTTCCTGATAAACCGGAAAAAGAAATCATCCGGATAGAAAAAGACTTTTATCAATATCTTTGCGATTATTGGTTTGAAACCATGAAACTGCTGCATATTTCGGATCAGGAAATGCTGAAAAGAATGAAATTCAAGAACATAGAGTTGATAAATGACATGATGAAAGATGGGAATTCAGGATTATTTTATCTCGGACATTATGGAAATTGGGAATGGGTTACCTCCATCACATTATCAGTAGATCAGGATATCGTGGCCGGGCAAATTTACCGCCCCTTAAGAAACAAATCTTTTGATGATTTGTTTTTAACTATAAGAAAACGTTTCGGTTCGGTCGGCATTGCCAAAGAGGATACCTTACGGGCCATCGTTAAAATGCGGAAAGAAGGACAAAAAATGCTGATCGGTTTCATGTCAGACCAAACTCCTTCAGCCCGGAACATTCACTATTGGAGTACTTTCATGAATCAGGAAGCTCCTATTTTCACAGGAGTGGAACGTATCGCCAAACAAACAGGTTTTTATGTTTTTTACGCAGATATTGTCCGCATCAAAAGGGGATACTATGAAGCCGAATGTAAACTGATTTCGGCAGATCCCAAATCTGAAGAAGACAATGCTATTACCGAACGGTACATCCGTGAGATGGAAAAAACCATTTCCAGAAATCCTGCCTATTGGTTATGGACGCATAAACGATGGAAATTCAAAAAAGAAATGTTTCAATGAAATCTGCCGCTGTTGTCATATTAAACTGGAATGGGAAGAAATTAATGGAGCAATTTCTCCCCTCATTGGTAACATATACACCGGAAAGTATAGCAGATTTAGTTGTCGCAGATAATGCTTCAAACGATGATTCCATCGAATTTTTACAAAAAAACTATCCGCAAATTCAAATTATAACTTTAGAAAAAAACTTTGGTTTTGCAGAAGGTTATAACAAAGCGCTCGTCCAAATAGATAATAAATACGTTGTTCTACTGAATTCGGATGTGGAAGTCACTGAAAACTGGCTTTCCGGAATGCTCGATTATGCTGAAAAAAATCCGGAAATCACAGCAATCCAACCCAAAATACTATCCTACCGGAATAAATCTCTTTTTGAATATGCCGGGGCCTGTGGCGGATATCTCGACCGCTACGGTTATCCCTTTTGTCGCGGAAGAATATTGAACACGATTGAGACGGATAAAGGACAATATGACGATCCTGCACCGATTTTGTGGGCCAGCGGCGCATGCCTTTTTATCCGTTTGGAAGATTATAAATCAGCCGGAGGATTAGATGCTAATTTTTTTGCCCATCAGGAAGAAATCGATCTCTGTTGGAGACTTTGTAATCAAGGAAAAAAAATCATCTCATTACCTTCTTCCGTAGTCTATCATTTGGGTGGAGGAACGTTAGAGATAGAAAATCCGAGAAAGACTTTTCTCAATTTCAGGAACAATCTGCTAATGATTTATAAGAATACGCCAAAGAAAAGATTAAAAAAGATTCTATTTCTCCGCTTTTATCTGGACATAATGGCTGCAATACATTTTTGTTTGGAAGGAAGGTTTGTAAATGCAAAAGCCATTTTTGAAGCTCTTCACGCCTTTCATCAATTGAAAAAAAAATATCAAAAAAAAGATTTGCTTTTTCAATCTCCTTTGATCTATAAAAAAAGTCTTCTTTGGGAATATTATGTGAAAAGAAAAAGAAAATTTTCGGACTTAAAAGATCTCCAACACGGGTAGGCCCCCTAACTGGCCACTTTCATACACATTTCAATTTTGGTCAAGTAGTTAAAAGGAATGAATGAAACTATGTACCAAAGTTACCCGCATTGATTTGACCTCCTCCCTGTTTCACAACAGAGGCAACTTTCCACAAATTTGTTAAATTATCGAAGACCTTAAGTATCGACGACTCATAAACTATTAAAATGGAAGTCGCTTTCGAATATTCATACAATCAATGAAATATAAGAATTATATTATTTTAAACTGTTTAAGATTTCATATTGAAAGTTGAAAAACAAATAATTAAACAATAGACTTTCAACATTAAACAATAAAAATGAGGAATGTTACTTATCAATTTGCAGGTGAGTAAAAAGGTTTCTTATATTGGTTTCGGATACAAATGTATAAAATATAATCTTTTCATTTACCTAGACTATAGTTTAGATTTATATTTTAAGTTAAAAAACCATGCTTTAGTACAGGTTTTTCAACTAAATAAAGCTATCGAATGTTTAAATAAAATACAATTTGATCGTTTTTATGAATCTAAGTGACGTAAATATTTTTTTAAAGGAAATCGGTATTAATAATGATAAAGAATTTCCTGCTTCTTATTTCAATTTGCTGGATGCTTTTTCCAGATTGATGGGAGAAAGCATTCTTATCCTCGACTACTATAACCGGGGATTTGTATATGTTTCATCTAATCCATTGTTCTTATGTGGTTACAAACCGGAAGATATTCAGGAAATGGGATATGCCTTTTATAAAAAAGTGGTAGTTGAGGATGACTTGAAAATGCTGATGGAAATTGATAGCAAAGGATATGAACTTTTTCATCATCTTCCTTTGGAAGATCGTAGAAACTCGATGATATCATTCAACTATCGTTTGATTCATCCGGAAAATAAGGTGATCATGGTTAATCAGAAAAAGACGCCGCTTTTACTAACGGAGCAAGGAGATGTTCGCTATGCATTATGCGTTGTCAGCCTGTCTTCCTTCAACAATCCCGGAAATGTAGCAATAAAGGTGGATAATAATATTTTAGAAAATTACACTTATTCGCTTGAAAGAAAGAAGTGGAACAAAAATGTAAGTGTCAAGATCACAAAAAGAGAAAAAGAAATCCTGCAATTAGCGGCACAAGGACATTCAAACGAAGAAATAGCCAATATTTTGTTTGTGAACGTTGGCACTATAAAATTTCATAAAACAAATATTTTTTCCAAATTGAATGTGAAAAATATTACTGAAGCAATTATCTATGCCAGAAATAACAAGTTGTTGTAAGAACTAATTGATAGGATCAATATTTACTTCCAATTTCTCAATTACCGGAGGAATGACCTTATCTTCCAATATCCTTCTTATAGTCACAAGCCGTTTACTGTAATAATCTTTGGTTACAGCAGTAACTGTTACTCCATATTTCACGGAAGCATGTATAAAAGAGAAAGTTCCGTCTTCAAATACTTCGTAAATGATCCCGACGTGTCCGACTCTTTGTTGTTTTGCATTTCTTCCTTTGAAGAAAACCAAATCGCCTTTTCTTATATTATTTCTTTTAACCTCAACACCTTCAGAGGATTGGCTTTGTGCCGTACGGGTTAAATCATATCCGAAATGACGGAAAACAAAAGAAGAGAATCCTGAACAATCAAAGTTTTTAGTTCCGTTAGCACCTAATCTATAAGGAGTGTTCAAATAACTATAAGCATAGTTGATCAATGAATCAGACAGGTTAACTTGCAATTCTTCTTCTAACTGCGTCATCTTTAGTTTACGACCATTTTCTATCGAAGCTATTGTTTCCTGGGAAAAAACACTTGTCAATGAAGCCGAAATAAAAAACGCAAACACTAATGAGGTTAGTTTTATTTTATAATTCATATCTATAAAATCTAGTTCTATCTTCTTTAATCTTTGTTCTTTTGTCTCATGAATAAACCTTCTACAATTATTTATACATTGACTATTTCGCTGTTAAGTACACCTACTTGTTTGAAACATTTTTCAATCTTTTCCAACGCTTTGTCTAATTGCTCGAAAGTATGCGTAGCCATCAGAGAGAAGCGAATCAAAGTATCGCTTGGAGCAACTGCAGGAGATACCACCGGATTCACAAAAATACCTTCATCAAAAAGCATTTTTGTTAAAAGGAAAGTTTTATCGTTATCTCTCACATACAATGGAATGATTGGCGTGGAAGTATGGCCGATCTCACATCCCATATTCCGGAATCCTTCCAAAGCATAATCCGTTAATTTCCAGAGATGTTCGATTCTTTCAGGTTCGGCAATCATAATATCGAGAGCCGCGCTCGCAGCCGCTGTTGCCGAAGGAGTGTTACTTGCACTGAAAATATATGAACGGGAGTTGTGACGCAGGTAGTTGATAATGTTTTCATCGGCAGCAATAAATCCTCCGATAGAGGCAAGTGATTTGCTGAAAGTGCCCATGATTAAATCAACATGATCGGTAACACCGAAATGGTCGCAGGTACCGCGTCCATGTTTTCCGAGTACGCCTAAACCATGCGCTTCATCAACCATGATATTGGCATTGTATTTTTTTGAAAGTCTGACAATTTCCGGCAGATTGGCAATGTCGCCTTCCATACTGAATACACCATCCACAACAATTAATTTGACTTTATCCGGATCGCATTTTTTCAGTTGCTTTTCCAGGGAGTACATATCATTGTGTTTGAATTTTAATTTGGTGGAAAAGGAAAGACGGTGTCCTTCGATAATGGAAGCATGATCTAATTCGTCCCAAATGATATAGTCTTCCCGACCGGTAACACAAGAAACGACTCCTAAATTGACTTGAAACCCTGTAGAATACACAATAGCGTCTTTTTTACCTACGAATTGCGCCAGTTTTTTCTCAAGTTCAACATGTATATCTAATGTTCCATTCAAAAAACGGCTTCCGGCCATTCCTGTTCCGTATTTTTTAATGGCATTGATTGCAGCTTCTTTTACCTTAGGATGGTTAGTCAAACCAAGATAGGCATTAGAGCCGAACATTAAAACTTTTTTTCCACTAATAGTAACTTCTGTATCTTGGTCACTTTCGATTTCTCTGAAATATGGATATAATCCTGCTGCCTTCGCTCTCTGGGGAGCATCATACAACCCTAATTTTTGGCTTAAAATATTCATATTGAAGCTAATATCGATATTTAGATAAAATGCCTTAGAAAAAAGCAGGCTGCAAAGTTAGTAAAGAAATCAATATAAGATTATCTTTTATTTCACTTTTTTTAATTTTAATCTATAAAATTATGAATAACCAATTGTTCAGCACACCTTTCACCGTCAATTGCAGCCGATACGATTCCTCCGGCATATCCGGCTCCTTCGCCACAGGGATATAAATTTCTGATCCTGATATGTTGCAAACTTTCTTTATCTCTTAATATGCGGACAGGAGAAGACGTGCGGGTTTCAACACCTATCAGAATGGCTTCATTGGTAAGAAATCCTTTCGCGTTCCTGGCAAAATGTTTAAGACCTTCTCTTAGTCGTGTAGAAATCAATTCAGGCATCCAGAAATGAAGTGGAGATGAAATAAGTCCCGGAGAATAAGAAGAATCAGGCAAATCTGCCGATAGTTTTTTGTTGACAAAATCACTCATCCTTTGTGCCGGAGCCGTCTGCCGGTGATTTCCGTTGATCCAGCAAGTATTTTCCAGATATTCCTGGAATTTTAATAAAGAATGGTTGCCGTATTGCGCATAGTCCGGTATATCTTCAGGATGTATTTCGACCACCATTCCCGAATTGGCCCAACGGGAACCTCGGTTGGAAGGCGACATACCATTGACAACCAACTGCTTATCACCACTTCCTGCAGGAACCACAAATCCACCCGGACACATGCAAAACGAGTAAACGCCTCTGCCTGCAATCTGGCCGACAAAACTATATTCTGCCGGAGGAAGAAACTCTCCTCTTCCTTCAGGAGAATGATATTGAATCTGATCTATCAGTTGTTGAGGATGTTCCAACCGCACACCCATGGCAATGCTCTTGGCTTCCGTTTCGATCCGGTTGTTGTGCAAGTGATAATACACATCCCTGGCCGAATGTCCGGTTGCTAAAATAACCGGCCCGAAAAAGCATTCTCCATGATGGGTTTCGATTCCTTTGATTTCTTCATTTTCGATAATCAACCGATCCATCCGGGTTTGAAAATGAATTTCACCGCCGGATCGAATGATGGTGTTGCGAATATTTTCAATCACTGTAGGCAATTTATCCGTCCCGATATGAGGATGTGCGTCATAAAGAATGGAAGGGCTGGCTCCGTGCTGACAAAATATTTGCAGGATTTTTTCTACGGATCCTCTTTTTTTACTTCGCGTATGGAGTTTGCCGTCGGAATAAGCTCCAGCTCCACCTTCTCCGAAACAATAGTTGGATTCGGGATTGATTTTTTGTTCTCTGCTGATAAGGGCAATATCTTTTCTCCGTTCATGCACGTCTTTTCCGCGTTCAACAACAATCGGTTTTCGTCCGAGTTCAATCAGGCGAAGCGCAGCAAATAAACCTCCGGGTCCGGCCCCCACAACAATAACCGGTTTTTTGTCTGAAACATCCTGATATTGAATGGAGGGAAACAGTTCCTCATCCGGAAGTTCATTGATAAATACCCTTAAAGTAAGGTTGATGAAAATAGTGCGTTGCCGGGCATCTATCGAACGTTTGATGATTCTGACGGCCTGAATTTCATTCATCGCAATGCCTTGTTCTTTGGAAACAAAGGCTTTGAGCGACTGTTCTGATGCTGCCTGTTGAGGCAGTAGACGGTATTGTAGTTCTTTAATCATTTTTAATTTATACCACCTGGGAGGGGGCAGGCGTGATTTTATCCGAAGAGTTCCCTGAAAGCCTCCTCCACCTTCCTGACCTGGATGATTTTAATTTTCATTTTCTTTGAATCAAAACCTTTCAGGTTGTTTTGGGGAATAATTATTTGACGAAATCCTAATTTTTCTGCTTCTTGTATTCGCTGTTCGATTCTGTTTACAGGACGAATTTCTCCCGACAGTCCGACTTCTCCGCACATACAAATTTCTCTATCGATAGAAACGTCCAGGCTCGAAGACAATACAGCACTGATAACGGACAAATCGATGGCCGGGTCATTTACCCTTAAACCTCCGGCAATATTGAGGAAAACGTCTTTCTGAATCAACTTGAATCCGGCTCTTTTTTCGAGTACGGCAAGCAACATGTTCATTCTCCGAATATCAAATCCGGTCGAACTTCGTTGCGGGGTACCATATGCGGCAGTACTGACCAACGCCTGCGTTTCGATCAGGAAAGGGCGTACTCCCTCAACGGCTGCGGCAATAGCTACTCCGCTCAGACCTTCGTGATTTTGTGTGAGCAATAGTTCGGAAGGATTGCTGACTTCACGCAGTCCGTTTTGACGCATTTCGTAAATACCCAGTTCTGCCGTGCTTCCGAACCGGTTTTTTATATTCCTCAAAATCCGGTACATGTAATGTTGATCGCCTTCAAATTGCAGCACTGTATCAACAATATGTTCCAGGACTTTAGGTCCGGCAATATTTCCTTCCTTATTAATATGTCCGATCAGTAAAACGGGAGTTCCGGTTTCCTTGGCAAATTTGAGGATGGATGCGGAACATTCGCGCACCTGGGAAACACTTCCCGGAGACGATTCGACCGTTTCCGTAAAAACGGTCTGGATAGAATCGACAATCACCAGATCGGGTTGTACATTTTTTATATGGACAAAAATCTGTTCGAGAGAAGTTTCACAAAGAACGTAACAATTCGGATTGGCATGACCCAGTCTTTCCGCCCTTAGTTTCAATTGTTTGGCGCTTTCTTCTCCTGAAATGTATAATGTTTTGAAATGCTTCAGATTTAAAACGGTTTGCAGTATCAAAGTCGATTTTCCGATTCCGGGTTCTCCACCGATCAATACCAGAGAACCGGGAACTAAACCGCCACCGAGGACTCTGTTTAATTCGCCGTCAGACATATCCATCCGGATTTCTTCTTTGGTCTCGATTTCGTGTAACAATACAGGCTTCGACTTCGGGGCATCGTGACCGGAATAGCTTCGTTGCGGAGTCGGGTTTTTAGCAATAATTTCTTCTACATAGGTATTCCACTCTCCGCAAGAAGGGCATTTACCGACCCATTTGGGGGAATCGGCTCCACAATTTGAACAGACAAAAACTGTTTTGGTCTTAGCCATCGTTTAAATTAAAAATTAAAAGTTAAAAATTAAGATTTATAGGCGAAAAACTCTTATCTTTTGCCTTTCAACCTTTGCCCTTTGCCTATAAATTATCAATCCTGTTTTTTCTTAAAGAAGATGAAAGCATTCGTCGAATCATTGCTGATGGGTTTGGATGGCGCCAACGGCATCAATTTCTTTTTCCTCCGGAAAAGATCGTACAGATGATCGAAATCTTTCCGGAACATGATTCCTACGCCTTGTGTTGTAGGGGCTGTTCTCAAATAATAATAATCATTATTGTAATGATTGTAGGCTTTTAACCGGATTTCTCCGCTTCTGGTAAGCTTGTATTCAAGATCGAAATCTCCCACAAATCCCTGATTTTTTTCTGACGCGACAGTATTGCTTCTATATCCGATATTTCCGTTAATTATCAATCTGTTATCCAATAATTGACTGGACAACAACAATTCATATTCTGATTGCGTGTATTCTTCGGCCTGATTTCCGGTACGGATATTGGTTCCTATTTTGAGATTATCGTTGATTGTTCCGAATAAATTGGACAAAGTCGATGTAGCGACATAAGTCAAATCTCCGGCATTGCGGTTGTTATTGCCGGCATCTTCGGTATAAAATTGTCCCAAAGCCAGGAGATAGATGATTTGCCGGTTCATCATATCTTCGCTTCCGATCACGTTTTTGACTTGTCTTTCCAATTCCTGGTCAGCGCCGGGAAGTTCCAGGTCGAAGTTCACATTAGGCCGTTGCATATCTCCAGTAATATTCAAAATACAATTGACCGGTACTGTATTGTTTTTTGAAGATGAAACCAGCATCGTGGAACTGATCTCACCCGGATCTGCCCGGAGCGAATACATCGCATGTATATCGAGAATGGCAGCCATGGGGTCTCCGCGGAATGTGACTGTGCTTCCGTCTCTTATCGCGAAATCTTTGTAAATAAGCTGTTGTAAGCTAAAATTATACATTCCGTGGTCAATCTTATAAGAGCCATATAAACGGGGTTCCATCTTTGTTCCGTATTGAAACAAAAGTTTTCCTCTTCCATAACCCTTGATTTTATCGCCTCCTACCGGATCTACAATCAACTCGACATTGACATCGGGTGTGGCATCCACATTCAGGTTGAATTTAATATCCGTTCCTGAAGAAGATTGAGCTGTTGCTGTTTGTTTAACTGTTTTTTCCGTATTTTCCGCAACCGTTTTTTTCTTGGAAACGAAATTAATAAAATTGTATTCGGTAATATCTTCATACTCCATAAAGTTCATGGAAATCCCGGAGTTGGGATTGGTGCGCATGGAAACATCTATGTCTATATTTTTCTCCGTTCCCTTCAGAGTCACATTTCCGGATCCGAATATCCTTCCCCAATAAAATGGGTTTTGTTTTTCGGTGGTATTCAACATCAGCATGTTGTTGGCCGTGACATTGGCGAAAAAATGAAAATTCGAAAACTTTTTATGTTTCACGTAGCCGTTGGCCAATGCGGTATGCCCATATCTATCACGGAATGTTATGTTTTTTATGGTGATTTCTTCAGGACGGCAACGCACCGTATCGGTAAATGTATAGTAGGTGTTCAGCAGTTCGATGCCGAAACCTCCGTCTCTCACAAAAACATCGCCTTCAACCGTCGGACGATTCAGGTCACCAAACAGGTGCATATCTCCTGTGATCTTTCCGGAAACATTCTGGGCTACTTTTTTCATATATTTATTCAGGAAAGAAGCGTCTCCGTTGTGCGCATCAAAATGTATCGAAAGTTCTTCTTTCACAGGATAAATAATGCCGTTTACTTTGACGTGTGTAGTATCATTCTTAAAAATATTACCAAGCATTACGATTCCCTGACGTCCTTCGTCCCAAGTTCCTTTCAGATCCAGATCTCCGAAATGCGTATTATTGAATGAAAAGTCTCTGACATCGAGTTCCGTAGATAATTTCCTTGTTTTATACACATCGTTGAGTTCCACATGCCCGGTAGCCGTTCCGCCAAATTCCAACGCTTCGATGTTTAAGGTATTAAAGATATATTCCAGGTCTATTTTATTCAGTGCAACAGCCAATTGTTCTTCCGGATCTTTAGAGACGACTCCTGCAATCTTCAGGAATTGATCATCGTGATTGACAAAAATATCTTTCACCGAAACTCTGCCCGACTCAACAATCACGGATGCCGGATGTATATTCCATGTCTTTTCATTGATTATGAGCTGTGCAGGGGCAATATTGGTTGCTATCCTCAGAGGGTTTTTCTGATCCGGTTTTGAAAAAACGGTTGAAAGTAATATTTCTCCCCCGCTTTTTCCGGCAAGGGAATTCCATTTAAGTTTAGTGTTAAGAATGTCATTATCGGCTTTTAATTCAAGAGACAAATCATTTTTAGCTTTCTTGGAAATCATTATTCCCTTAAAGTTCATATAGGCTTCATTACCGGGATTTTCAAGTGACAGATGTCCTGATTCAACTTTGAGTCCTTTCACTTTGAAAGCGGGAAGATTTGCATCCAGTTTAATTTTATCCTGCTGATTATCATAATGTCCTGAAATCCGGGCTTTGTCATATAAGATGAAAGGAAGATCCAGAATTTCAGACAATTGTTCCGTATTTTCCACTGTGAAATCGAATGTAAAATCATTCTTCGTATTGATTTTTTTCTTGTCGTCTTTGATTAAAGAAGGGAAAAATTGCTGCATCGTATGCATTACCGCTGGTCCGATATCTGCAAAAGAATAAGCGCCGGTGATATCACCTGATAAAATGCCCGAACGGATCTTGACCAAACGGTTGCTTTCTTCTCCTGACGCCGAAATATTCAGGGAATCTAAAGCGATATTTCCTTTGGAAGTATTGAAATAAAAATGATCGAGGCCGATATTTCCGATCAGGTTGTCCACATTATTTCCTGTAAAATTGGAATTGATAACAAAGGATAGATCGGTGTTTTTATATTTTCCGTTGAGATTGAGATTATCCAGGTTTATATGTCTGGCTTCGGCATGGAAATTGAATTCGGAAGCTTTTCCTTTCAGGTTGAAGAGTCCTTCGGCAAATAGTTTCCCGTCAGGATTATCGATATCTATAATACCTTTGAAACTGGATTCGGTAAAATCACCATTGAATTTAATATTTTCGTAGAGATAATTTTTAAATTCAAATTTGGAAATATCGGCATTTACTTTTCCGCTGTATTTTTTATTGATATTCTGAACAGCGTCGATATCGATATTGAATGCAGCCTTTCCAAAAAGCTTCTTGTCGGGAATCAAATGGTTGATATCTAATTCGGGAGAATTTATATTTCCCTTGATAAAAGTCAATTGGTTGCTGTTTTTGCCGACATTCACATCTGCATTCACATTTCCGATATCGGTATGAAAAATACCGGAGGCAACCAGGTTCGAGAAAAAACCGGAAATTTGTCCGCTGAAAGAGACTGTTCCTATATTATCTATCTCCTTGGGTAGATTAACGGGCTGAGATGTGAAGTTATTTGCCATCTTCCTGATTCCTTCGGGAGAAACAAATAAATATCCGACTTTTCCCCAAAGTTGGGTGCTGTCTTTGGATGAAAGATTTTTCACCCTGAGATCTGCATCGAATGAAAAATTTTTTCCTACATGCAGGAAAAAATCTCTCATCATAATATCATCATAAAATCCTTCGAAATGACCTTCCAGTGAAATATTGTCTTTAAAATTCCTGAAAACCGGAACAAAAGCGGCCAGCTCTCCCGGTACAATTTCAGAGGGAACAATATCAAAGTTGAATTTGGTTTTCAGTATATAATCATCCGGAGATGAAGCTCCTTTGTAGTGAGCGCTTATATTTTCAATGCTTAATTTGCTTTTGGGAAGCCATAAATCCAGTACAGGAACAACAGCGCTATCTTTCGTTGCAATCAGTTTCAATGATAGTTTTTTTATTTCGGCGCCGGATTTTTCACTGCAACTCAGGTTGTCTATAATCGTATTCAAAGAGTCTTTTGAAAAATACGGAACATGTATCTTAGCCGATATTTTTTCTATATCGATATGTTTCGGGTTAAAAATATCAGGAGTTTCCGGACTATTTTTCACATGATATGAAAAATTACCCCTGCGTATGCTGATGGTGTGTATGTTTACTTCGATATCCTGCTTTTTTTTCGTTGTATCTTTAGAAGCAAAAGCATCGATCACAAATTGCAGATTCAACGGAGATTTATCTGTTTCTTTACTCAAATTCAATTGAAAACTAAATAGTTGCGCTGAAGAAAAGATAAATTTCTTATGAAATAAAGGAAAAAATTCGAACCCGGCGGATAAACGCTGCGCCTGAAACAAAACGGCTCCGGATTGATCTTCCAGATAAAGATCTTTGAGAACAATTTTATTCAATAATTCAAAATCCACACTGCCGATACGGACTTTGGTTCCCAACTTTTCTTCCAGTTGTTCGGAGGCAATAGCAGACACTTTTTGTTGAACCCAGGGGATATTCAACAAAACAGCGGGCATAACGTAAAATATACAGAAAAATATCAGTAATCCCCAGAATATGTATTTAAGCGCTTTGATGACTTGAAAGTTGTAAGTTTTAGGTTATATGTTATACGTTTAGCTTACGTACGATCAAACGTAAAACGTAAAACTTAGAACGTAAAACGTATAACTGATAATTCGTTTGCGAAATTACGAAAAATCGCAATAAGTTTCTTTAATTTGCAGAAAAATTGAGAAAGATGAATACAACTATATTAGGAATCGAATCTTCCTGCGACGATACATCGGCTGCTGTGATCAGGGATGGAGTAATACTATCCAATGTAATTGCCGGACAATCGGTTCACGAAGCATATGGAGGAGTTGTTCCCGAACTGGCATCCAGGGCGCACCAACAAAATATAGTTCCGGTGGTGCACGAAGCAATCAAAAGGGCCGGGATAACCAAAGAAGAACTATCCGGGATTGCTTTTACCCGCGGGCCGGGATTGATGGGTTCATTGCTTGTCGGAACTTCTTTTGCCAAAGGCCTGGCTACGGCGTTGAATATCCCTCTGGTTGATGTAAATCACTTACAGGCTCATGTATTGGCACACTTCATTAAAGAAAGTGCGGACGATACGAATCAACCTTCTTTCCCATTTCTCTGCCTGCTGGTTTCCGGAGGAAATTCGCAGATCATTCTGGTGCGTTCTTACAATGACATGGAAGTCGTGGGTCAAACCATAGACGATGCGGCCGGAGAAGCTTTTGATAAGTGTGCTAAAATTATGGACTTGGGTTATCCGGGAGGTCCGGTGGTTGATCGTTTGGCAAAAGAAGGAAATCCCGAAGCTTTCAAATTAAGCAAACCACATATTCAAGGTTACGATTATAGTTTCAGCGGATTGAAAACATCATTCTTATATTTATTGAGAGATGAATTGAAGAACGATCCTGATTTCATCGAAAAAAACAAGAAAGACCTGTGTGCTTCGTTGCAAAAAACCGTCATCGATATTTTAATGGACAAACTTCGCAAGGCAGCCAAAGATTTGAAAATCAAAGAAATCGCCCTTGCCGGAGGAGTTTCCGCCAATTCCGGACTGCGGGCCGCTTTTGAGGAACATGCTCAAAAATATCATTGGAAAATCCATATTCCCAAATTCGCTTATACTACGGATAATGCGGCAATGATAGCTATGACCGGTTATTACAAATACCTGGACAAAGAATTTTGCGGGATGGATGCGGCGCCGTTTGCAAGGGTGGAGATATGAAATGAAAAATTGAAAGTTGAAAATGAAAAATCACAAAAAGCATTTTCCATTTTCAACTTTCCACTCCCTAAATACTTAGTTCGCCAAGTCAAAACGAATACCCTGTAATCCTTTTTTCAGTTCGGAACTGGGAGTAAAAATAATTCTGGTTCCTTTGATGTTGGCGGAAACAAAACTATCCGGATCATCGACTCCCTCGCTTGAAAGACTCAGGCGCATCGTGCCAAAATCACCTAATTGAACACTCATACCGATTCTCAGAAAAACCGGCAGTTGATCCAAAAAGTTGTTCAATACGTTTTCAACGTCACCACGGGTTAATGATGAACGACCCGCAATTTCTTTTGCAAAATCTTTGACGGTAAACCTACCGGCATTGACAGGATTAGCATACCATTTTTTCGGAGCTAAGGGGTCTGAGGGTTTTACCCTCTGAACTAACTTGTACTTCATGTTGTTTTGTATTAAATGTTAATAAATATATATATTGATCGTCAATATATTCATAGTAATTGGTTCCGGATTTCCATCGGCACAAAACGTTCATACCATGGCCGTAGTATGTATGTTTTATGGACATAAAACGGATGTTCTATGCCCATGAAACAGGTGTTCTGCTGAGAGAAAAAATTTATCATATCAATATAAGAGCTAAGTTTTATCAGAATCCGGAAAAACGATTAATGATAATATATTATATTCTTTCTGATTATAAAAAACGTAATGATATAAAAAATATTGTGATCGTACTAAAAAAAAATAAAAATTAACATTTCAAGGGCAAGAACTTTTAGACTTACAAGCACAATTACATCCCGCGCACTTGTCGGTCGTTTGTTTTTTTGTGAAAAACCGGATTAATTTAATAGTCATCCAAAACACACAGATAGCTAAAATTGCATAGACAGCTACATTTTGCCAATTCATATAAAAAGTCCTCCGATTTGATAAACACTGAATGCCACGAGCCAGGCCAGGCCTGTGGTATAAAACGCAGTAAATATAGCCCATTTCAATCCGGCCTCGCGGCGTATGGCGGCCATTGCAGCTACACAGGGGAAATAAATCAGCACAAACAGCATGAACGAATAGGCAACCAGCGGCGTGAATACTTTTTGTCCGATCCTGTCGCCCGAGGTAAAGGTTTGTTCCTGCAATTTTGTTTGCAAATTGACGGACGATTCATCGGCTTCCAGATCAGATTGGTACAAAACGCCCATAGAGCTGACCACAATCTCTTTCGCCGCTACTCCGGTCAAAATGCTGACCCCGATTTTCCAATCGTAGCCAAGCGGCTTAATGACGGGAGAAATAAAATGTCCCAATCGTCCGATATAGGAATTTTCCATCCGTTCGGATTCCTGCAAAATCTCCAATTCTTCTATTTGCTCAGACCTGGTTTCTTCGGTCAACGCCGTGTTTTGTGATACTAATTCTATTTCCTGCTCATAATCTTTGGAATATTTTACATTTTGAGGAAAATAACCCAACGCCCAAATCAAAATGGAGGCAAGCAAAATCACGGTTCCCATCTTGGAAAGATACAGAACGCTCTTGTTCCAGGTATGCACGCCAATATTACGCAAAGTGGGAATTCGATAGGGAGGTAATTCCATCACAAAGGGTACATCAGCTTTCTTAAAGAATATTTTTTTGAACAGGATCGCCACCAAGGCGGCAAGCAAAACACCTATTGCATAAATGCTCAACAAAATCAATCCTTGATTGTGAGGAAAAAAGGCGGATATCAACAGGATATATACGGGCAGGCGGGCGCTGCACGACATAAAGGGAATGATAAGCATGGTCAATATCCGGTCTTTGCGGTTGTCTAAGGTCCGGGTAGCCATAATGGCAGGCACACCGCAGCCAAATCCCATCAGCATCGGGATAAAAGATTTACCGTGCAAGCCGATTTTGTGCATCACCTTGTCCATAATGAATGCTGCACGAGCCATATAACCCGTATCTTCCATCAACGAAATGCAGAAAAACAAGATGAGAATATTCGGCAGGAAAACGATCACGCCTCCTACCCCACCGATAATCCCGTCGACCAACAAATCGCGCAACATGCCTTCCTGCATATTGTTTTGTATCAATTCACCCAAAGCTCCCACCCCCGATTCGATCCAATCCATCGGATAACTGCCCAGTGTGAATGTAAGTTGGAACATAGCCCACATAAACGCCAAAAACAGTGGAATTCCCAACCATTTATGGGTTATTATCTTATCGGCTTTATAGCCTTTGGGCTCTTGTTTTAGTGTTGCCGGTCGATAGGTTTCTTTCAACGCTCCCCTCACAAACGCATATTTGGCGTCAGCGATCAGGGTTTCGCTTTTTGTATTGAATTTCTTTTCCAAACGGAGAATTTCTTCCCGGGCAGTTTGTGTGATTTTCTGAGAACCACCGAAGGATGTGATTTGACCGGCAAAGGCTTTATCGTCTTCCAACAATTTAATCGCCACGTATTGCGAATGGAAGGCATCGTTTATTGCGTTGTGTTTCTTGACTTCCGTTTTAATCCGCTGAATCGAGGCATTAATGTCTTCTCCGTAATTAATATGGATGTGGCGTGAATCGGGGGTATTTTCTTCATACACATCAATCACCTTATCCAACAAGGTACCGATCCCCTTTCCTTTGGAAGCCACTGTGGGCACAATGGGAATGCCTATCATTTCCCCGAAATGCTGATAATCGAATTGATCGCCTTTTGCCTGCAATTCATCATACATATTCAAGGCAATAACTACCTTGATATTCATATCGATCAACTGGGTGGTAAGAAAGAGATTGCGTTCCAGATTGGAAGCATCAATCACGTTGATCACCACATCGGGAAGATCTTCTGTGAGGTGTTTCCGTACAAACAATTCTTCCGGAGAGTATTCGGAAATGGAATAAGTTCCGGGCAGGTCGGTGAGATCGATGCGGTAATCCTGCTGGTTGAAATGGGCGGTTTTAATATCGACCGTCACACCGCCGTAGTTGCCAACGCGCTCGTGCCGTCCTGTTGAATAGTTGAAAAGGGTGGTCTTGCCGCAATTCGGGTTGCCTACCAAAGCAACCTGAATCGTTTTTCCCCGGGTCTTACCGTTTTGTCTGGCGCCTTCAGCCAGGAATGTACCTTCGTAATTATGATTTTCAATCCCATTGGCTTCTTCCTGACTGACAACTTCAATCATTGAAGCCTCACTTTTGCGCAACGACACCCGGTAACCCATTAATTCGTATTCAACAGGATCTTGTAGCGGGGCTTTTTTGATTGTTTTTACCTGCGTTCCCTGCACAAATCCCATTTCGGTTATTCGTTTGCGGAAGGCTCCATATCCTTTTACTTTGGCAATGACAGCGGTTTCGTTATCTTGTAAATCGATTAAGTATCGCATCTTATTTTTTTAGAAATTAATGTAAAACCTCAATATGCCAACCAAGGCATTAGGAAGCTGTTCCTCTGTTCCCGATGGATTGATAATGTATTGAATATCGGGCTGAATAGCAATATTGTCGTTGATTTGATATTTATAGTAGAGCTCCAGAGCAGTTTCCTGATCATGGTTTTTCTTAAGTAAATCCAGGTTGGCGGCAGCAAGCCCCAGCACATCTTTTCCTTCCTTATTGAAAATGCCATAGTAGTTTGCTCCCAATCCGAGGTAGTAAGCATGTTCATTTTTATTGGGTGGAGCCATTCCAAGCTGTGCAAACAGTCCGATCTTACGATTTTCCTGTTCATAAACCGTTTGGTCGGCAATGACGTAGAATCCATAGTTGTTCTTGAAAACAGTATTCATTATTTGGGTCTCTTCATCAAATTCGTTTAATCCGGAATGATAATAAGCGCCAAATTTATAGGTACCTTCCTTTTCATTTATCTTAAACCGGGAATGGAACTCTGTTACCACAAAAACGCCATCGTCTTTACAAAAACGCCAGTGCAGGTTATTCCTATTATTCCCATCGAAGGGTGTTTGACAACCGTCGAATACGGCTGTTTGCCAAGTGAATTGATCGTTAATATTCCACCGGCCGGAAATGCCCAGACCCGTGAGCGGGAAGATCGGCACAGGAATATTACCGGAAACAACCGGTATCACACCAAAAGAACTGTTGATAAACTCTATGGCATTGTCGCTCGTCAGGAATTCGGCATTCAAGTCCTGCAGTCCCACCGTAAATGAAACTTTTTTAAAATCTTGTCTATACCACAGTTCATGCATGTAGACATATGTACCCGCATCAATATTGGACGCAACCTGCAAATCACCCAGATAGTTTTCTGTAAGCGACTTTCCGTGTATGCTTGCACCGTTAATAAAGAAACTTCCACCCTTCCACCAGCGTGCTTTTTCCGTATCAAATCCCATTTTCAGGTTAGCCATACCCATATAGCCACAGCCTTGTTTCAATCCTCCTACCGCATTATAATATACATCTCCAACGTATGAGGCTTCAAATGAGAAGGGGTTCTCTTTGGGAGAGATTGAATCTGTTTGCCCATACGACGGCTGAAATGCACAGTAAATAATAAGAAATATTCCAAGTTTTTTTAACATGATTGACAGCTTAATTTGAAGCTGCAAAGGTCGGATTAGTTAAGGTTGTGAAAAATCCCTTATCTTAGTGATTTTTCAGGGAAGGATTCACTGTTTTTGGGGATAAAGCACTGAGGCGTCTTGACTTTTACACAATATGAACATTTTTTGTTTGTAAACCAACCTACCTTTAGCTTCGACATAGCAGACGTTGTGCTGACGGATTTCAACGCAGGCAGTGTTTTAATTCGTGCGTCAACTCACTTTCCATTTTCAATATTTAACTATCCCTGTGTCATCC
>JAVBLQ010000060.1:0-20917 GCA_031553435.1 Bacteroidales bacterium
TTCAAGCATCGGGATCCCGGTACTTGATGATAAGTTTCTCACATTCAGACGGATCGAAATTCCTTTCCTTTGCATAGACCCGTGCAACAAATTTATACATATCATCCTGAATGCAAAGGCGGTCAAAATTTTTGCAACCCATTTTAATATCTACCGGACAAAAAATCATACGGTTGATGTCAATCAACTCAAATTCATACTTATCATCAACTTTCCCAAATAAGATATTACCTGGAGTGTAATCCTTATGATAAACATCTTTATTATGCAGATTGGCTGAAAAAATGGCAAAATCAGTCAGGATCTGATCTGCTTCATCCATTCCGGGATAATGGCACAACTCTCTGAATTCACGATGAAACCGGCTTTTTTCACATATATAAAAGCTTTGATGGAACAATCCGTTTTTTCTCAATTCCATGTATGCAACCGGAGCCGGAGTTCCGATATGCTTGTTCATCAACTTCATTCCATTGCAATAAGAACGCGCGGCCTTGGACGAACGAAAATATGCATACACAATACGATTGATGAAATGAGGAACTTTAAATGATTTCACAACCAATTCTTTATCCCTTATTTTGAATAATTTAACTTCATTTCTTCCTTTGTAAATCAAGGTGCCTTCTTTTCTGAAAATTTCAGGCAGAGCATGCAGAAAATCAGCATATTCCCGATACAAAGGATTTATAATTATTTTATCCATCAACGCATTTTTTGCACAAAAATAGGAAAAAATTCTTCACTCTTCACTCTTAGTTCTTCACTCAATAACATTATATTTGCACAATTTAAAAAATCCGGGAAAATGAAAAGAAAAATAAAGAGGGTACTTGTCATCCGTTTTCGTCGTGTAGGAGATGCTGTGATTTCCACAGTTATATGTTCAACATTAAAACGCACTTTTCCCGATGCACAAATCGACTATGTGTTGAATGAAGGAATTGCTCCACTCTTCGAACATCATCCGGATATCAACCGCTTGATTACTTTCTGCGAAAATGACATGTCGGGTTTTGGACGTTATGTAAAAAAAGTAAGAAACATTGTCCGGGATGGAAATTACGACATCATTGTTGACACACGGGCTACCGTCAAAACGCTCTGGTTTTCTTTATTTTCCTTATCCACTCCTTATCGTTTGGGAAGAAAAAAAGGATACAATTGCCTTCTGCACAATCTGAGATCCGATGATCATTTTGAAAACACTGATGATGAAGTGATCAGAACATTACGCCTGCTGAAACCTCTGGAAAAATATTATCCGTTAAAATATGTGCATGATTTTAAATTATATGTCACGAACGAAGAAAAATCCGCATATCATCAATATATGATCAATCAGGGAGTAAGCTTTGACAAACCGGTCATCGTTTGTGCCGTAACGACACGCGTTGAAAGTAAATGCTGGAAAAAAGAATATATGCAAAGTATTTTGCAAAAAATGATCGATCAATACGATGCTCAATTAATATTTAATTATGCCGGAGATGAAAAAGAATATGCAGAAAATTTGTTTCATCAAATGAATGATCATCCCAATATTTTTATTCATGTAGAAGCCAAAGGGTTAAGGCAATTATCTGCATTAATGACTCAAGCCGGTTTCTTTTTCGGCAACGAAGGTGGCCCCCGTCATATCTCCCAAGCTTTTGAAGTACCAAGTTTTGCGATTTTTTCTCCTTCAATCAGTAAAAGCGTATGGTTACCTAATAAGAATGAACATTATCAGGGAATACAATTTTCAGACATATACCATTCTTCGGAAACAAATGATCAATTATCCGACCGCCAAAAGTTTGATATGATTACAGATGAAGTGGTGTGGAAAAGATTGGAGCCAATGTTGAATATATTTTTGGCGAAAAGCTAAAGGCAAAGGGCAAAGGATTTTTTCAGATGAGAATTTCTTTCGCCTTTTGCCCTTTTCCTTGAAATTCATTAAATCCCCGATTTTGCAATCCCCATTTCCAGTCCACGCAATTCGGCAAGCCCGCGCAAACGACCTATGCAGGAATAGCCCGGATTCGTTTTTTTCTTCAAATCATCCACCATTTGATGGCCGTGATCCGGTCTGAATGGAATAGAACATTGACGGCGTTGTTGTAATTTCAACAGATTTTTCATGACATTATACATGTCGACATCGCCTTCCAGGTGATTGGCTTCATAAAAATTACCTTCGGCATCTCTTTGAGTACTACGGAGATGTACAAAGTGAATACGATCGCCCAAACGCTCAACCATGCCGGGCAAATCATTTTTTTCAATCACTCCGAAAGATCCCGTACACAAACAAAGTCCGTTAGAAACATTGGGCACGGCCTGAACAATTTTAAGGAAATCTTCTTCCGTACTCATAATTCTTGGTAATCCGAGTATTGAATATGGAGGATCATCTGCATGAATCACCATCTTAACATTAGCCTCATCGGCTACCGGACAAATTTCTCTGAGGAAATAAATCAAATGGGAACGCAATTTTTCAGCATCTATGCCGTCATACCGGTCTAATGCTTTTTGAAATTCGGCAACCGTGAAACTTTCTTCCGATCCCGGCAGTCCGGCAATCATATTTCTTGTTAACAATTGCTTGTCGTCTTCCGACATCTGATCAAATCGTGCTTTTGCTTTGGCAATTTCTTCTTGTGTATATTCGTTTTCAGCTCCCGGTCTTTTTAAGATAAAAAGGTCAAAAGCAAGAAAAGCAGCGCGTTCAAATCTCAAAGCCTTAGATCCGTCGGGAAGCGTGTAGGACAAATCCGTACGTGTCCAATCCAAAACCGGCATAAAGTTGTAAGTAACAGTCATGATACCACACTGGCTCAAATTCCGGATACTTGTCTTATAATTTTCAATATATTTCTGAAAATCACCGGTTTGTGTCTTAATATGCTCATGAACAGGAACACTTTCGACTACGGACCAAACAAGACCGGCTTCTTCAATTATCTGTTTTCTTTTCTGAATTTCTTCTACAGTCCAAACTTCTCCGTTGGGAATATGATGTAAAGCATTGACAATACCTGTAGCCCCTGCCTGTTTTATATCTGATAAACTCACCGGATCATTAGGTCCATACCATCTCCATGTTTGTTCGGATAAATACATAAATATCATTTTTTGAGATTTAACAAAATTATTCTGTGTGCGTACACAAAGGTAATTATATTTTTCGGATAAATAAAAAAGTTCCTTATCTTTGTAAAAAATCGTACTTTATTAATTCATTATAAATGAATAAATTATACTCTAAAATAAAAATCAAGGACATTGCAGAAATGGCAGGCGTTTCCGCAGGTACAGTTGATCGTGTTTTGCACGATCGCGGAGATGTATCTAAGAAAAGTCGGGAAAAAGTAGAAAAAGTATTAAAAAAAATAAATTACATTCCCAATATTTATGCCAGCGCATTGGCTTCCAAAAAAGACTTCCGGTTTGTTGCAGTCATCCCCAAACACAATCCTGAAGACTATTGGGAGATGATACAAAACGGTATACTTCGTGCAGCCGAAGAATTATCAGACTTCAGAGTCAATGTTGAAATTCATGCTTATGATATATTCAACATCGCCTCTTTTTGTAAAGTAATGGAAGATATGATAGGTTCTCATCCCGACGGGGTCTTGCTGGCTCCATCACTGAAATCCGTCACTTTCAGTTATACGTGTAAAATGGATGAATTGAAAATTCCATATGTTTTTGTTGATTCACGAATAGAAGAAGCTCATCCATTGGCTTATTTCGGGCAAAATTCTCATTTGAGCGGATGTCTTGCCGGAAAATTATTATTAACTTTGAATCCTGACATACAAGAAATTGCAGTCTTTTCATTCTATAATGTAGGTCAAATACCTGCCAACCAGATCAGTCAACGTATGGCTGGATTCAGTTCTTTTATGCTGGAGAAGAAAGAAAGTTGCCGCTTGCATAGAATAACCCTCGAATTAGGAAATCAGGAAAAAAATGAGGTTGCCATGTCCGAAATTTTCCTGAAAAACAAATCGGTTGAGGGAGCTGTAATCTTTTCGTCCAGAGCTTATGTTGTAGCCGAATTTCTTGAAAAATATAACCTGAAAAAACAAATTTCCTTTATCGGATATGATTTATTGGAGAGGAATGTCAAGTGTATGAAAAATGATTCAATTGATTATTTAATAGCACAAAGACCAGATGTTCAAGGAAATAGAGGGATTAAAGCATTAAGTGACCATTTGATTTTCAAAAAACCGGTCAATGTGCTTAATTATGTACCGATGGATATTCTGATTCATAAAAATATTGACTTTTATCTGGATTTTCCGAATTGTTAGGGATTATTGAGTTTTAAAACACGGAGTTTCGCAGAATATTTATCACAGAGTTACACAGAGATAATTTTAAACATTTTTTCACTCTTCATTCTTCATTTAAGATAGTTCCTCATAAAACGGAACATCCTTCACAAACCTATAAGTTTGATTCTCATAATCAATTGTACAACAGAAATGTTGCATTCCATTGCTGACAATTAACCTGGGAACTTTTAAGGCGATATTATATCTGGCAATCTGATCAAAGATCTGCTGATTAATGATTACGTCCGGAGATTTATATTCAATGATCATCAAAGGATTGAGATATTTGTCATGGACAACCGTATCGCATCTTTTTTTCAGATTGATAACTTCGATGTGAACTTCGTTGCTCATCAAAGATTCCGGATAATTCCGGTATTCTATCAGAAAATTAACAAAATGTTGACGGACATATTCTTCCGGAGTTAAACGGACAAAACGTTTTCTTAAACGATCATAAATATAATCTTTCCCGTCTTTTTTTTTAACTTTGACAACGAATTGGGGTAAATTCAATTCTGACATTGATTATCTTTGTTCAATAATATCATCAAAAGTAAATAATTTTGGATAAATACCACATAAGATATGAAAACAAAACAGGAAATCGTGGAAAATTGGTTACCAAGATATACCAAAAGGGCTTTGAATGACTTTACGGATTATATTTTGTTGACTAATTTCAATAAATATGTGGAAATTTTCGCCAATTACTACAATGTTCCGATTGAGGGAACTAATGCCAATATGCCCAACGCCAGCGCCGAAGGAATCACCATTATCAACTTCGGAATGGGAAGCGCCAATGCCGCCACCATCATGGATTTGCTAAGCGCAATCAAACCTAAAGCCGTGCTTTTTCTTGGAAAATGCGGTGGATTGAAGAAACACAATTCTCTTGGAGATTATATTTTGCCTATCGCTGCCATTCGGGGCGAAGGTACTTCCAACGACTATTTTCCCCAGGAAGTTCCATCGCTTCCGGCATTCAGTTTGTTGCGAGCTTTATCTACCACCATCAGGGACAAAGGAAAAGATTACTGGACAGGAACTGTTTACACCACCAATCGCAGGGTCTGGGAATTTGATGACGAATTCAAAGATTATCTCCGGAAAATCCGGGTAATGGGTGTCGATATGGAAACAGCAACTTTATTCACTGTTGGTTTCGCTAATCACATTTCAACCGGAGCTTTACTGCTAATCAGTGATCAACCCATGATTTCAGAAGGAATTAAAACAGAAAAAAGTGACATACATGTAACTTCCAATTTTGCCGAAGAACATGTTGCAATCGGCATCAAAGCATTGAGAAGTATTATTGAGAACAAAGAAACCGTAAAACATCTTCGATTTGAATGGTAATTTATGGCTGCAAAAGAACTTACATACGAAGAAATAGAAAGAAGCATTCTGAATAAAAAATTTTCTCCCGTTTATTTTTTTCAGGGAGAAGAATCTTATTTTATCGATCAATTAACAGAACTATTAATCAGGAATGTGCTGGACGATTCGGAACGTGATTTCAATCAAACACTGGTTTATGGTTCTGAAACAGATGTTTATACGGTAATCACCGCCGCAAAACGTTTTCCGATGATGTCGGCATACCAGCTTGTTGTAGTAAAAGAAGCTCAGGGATTAAAAAATATCGACGAATTGGTTCACTATGTCAAAAATCCCTTGAAATCAACAATCTTAGTCCTTAATTATAAATATGGTAAACTAGACGGACGGAAAAAATTATCCGGAGAAGTGGCCAAAACCGGAATCATTTTCGAATCTAAAAAATTATATGAAAATAAGATCCCATCTTTTATCACCTCTTATCTTCAAAAAAAGGGAATCGGGATCGATGCAAAATCAGCACAAATGTTGACTGATTTTTTGGGAGCCGATTTAAGCAAATTGTCCAATGAACTGGATAA
The DNA here is from genome assembly GCA_031553435.1 of Bacteroidales bacterium. Classification (GTDB taxonomy): domain Bacteria; phylum Bacteroidota; class Bacteroidia; order Bacteroidales; family Azobacteroidaceae; genus JAVBLQ01. The sequence goes on from JAVBLQ010000060.1 coordinate 6,266, forward strand.
ACTTATAATCACTTTGTCCGGAGGTTCACAAAAACGGATCACACCTGAATTGATTGAGCAAAATATCGGAATCAGCAAAGACTTCAATAATTATGAATTGCAGAGCGCTCTTGCTATCCGTGATATTCTTCGTGTAAACAGAATCATAAATTATTTTGAACATAATCCGAAAAATAATCCGTTGGTAGTTACATTGTCTGTGCTTTACGGATTTTTTTCCAACCTGATGATTTGTCATTTTTCTCCTGACAAGTCCGAAGCTGCATTGATGAATTTATTAGGTTTGAGATTTAATTTCCAGGTAAAAGATTATCTCTCTGCGATCAAAATTTATAATGCTTTTAAAACAATGGAAATCATCAGTCTGATACGCACTTTCGATGCGAAAACCAAAGGTGTGGATAATCCCTCAACTCCGGATGGGGAGTTATTGAAAGAATTGGTTTATAAGATAATGCACTAAGAAATGTTGTCCAAAAACTTCACAGCTTCTTCACTCAAGTGAATATCCAATGCATCTGTAATTGCTTTCAACTGCTTGGGAGTTGTAGCGCTTGCAATAGGAGCAGTAATAGATGGTTTGGACATCAACCATGCTAAAGCAATGGTTGCCTGAGAAGTATGATATTCTTTCGCTATTTTGTCCAGTCCTCTCAATATGGCATATCCTCTTTCTGTTAAATAATTCTTGATTCCTTCCGCCCGTGCACTGGTAGAATGATGAATATCTTCTAATGAGCGATATTTTCCTGTAAGAAAACCACTTGCCAATGAATAATAACAGATTACGCCAAGATTATTTTCAACACAGATTTTTTCATATAATGTTTCATAATCCTCTCTGTCATATAAGTTATAGCAAGGTTGAAAAGATTCATACCGGGGTAAATCCGATTGTTCACTTGCTCTTAAGGATTCTATAAGCCGTTCGGGAGAAAGATTAGAGGCGCCGACTGCCAGGACTTTTCCTTCTTTTATCAATTGTTCATAAGCAGATAACGTTTCTTCAACCGGAGTAATATTATCATCCCAATGAGTTTGATATAAGTCGATATAATCGGTTTGCAAACGGGAAAGAGATTCTTCAGCCGTTTTTATGATATATTTTTTTGTTAAGTTTTTACCATGTTCCCGGGTTTCTCCACCTACTTTTGTCGCAATAACAATTTTATCCCGCCCACCTCTTTGTTTGAGCCAGTTTCCGATAATGGTTTCAGATTCTCCACCTTTATTACCTGGAACCCAATACGAATAAGCATCGGCAGTGTCAATAAAATTAAATCCGGAAGAAACAAAAGCATCCAATAATTCAAAAGATATTTTTTCATTGATTGTCCATCCGAATACGTTACCCCCAAAAGCTATAGGATACACCTCAATATTCGATTTCCCCAACTTCTTCTTTTCCATAGGTTAAATATTTATTTTATAAAACAAATAAAATGAGAGAAAAGTTCAGAAATAACTGAAAATGGAAAGTGGAAAAATGAGTAAAAATGGTATTTTTGCCATAATAAAAAAACTATTGATGAAAAAGATCGGAATACTTTCGGATACACATGGATATTGGGATGACAGATACCTCAAATATTTTGAGGATTGCAACGAAATATGGCATGCAGGGGATATTGGTTCACTAGCTATTATTTACAAACTGGGAATAAATAAAATTTGCAGAGCTGTGCATGGCAATGCTGACGGACAGGAAATCAGAAGGGAATATCCCAAGCATTTAAGGTTCAAAGTCGAAGAAGTTGATATTTGGCTCACACATATCGGCGGTTATCCCGGACGTTATGCACCAGATGTTATCCCGGAAATTTATGAAAATCCTCCCAAGCTATTCGTTTGCGGACATTCCCACATCTTAAAAGTGCAATACGATAAAAAGCTGGATTTACTGCACATCAATCCCGGAGCAGCAGGAAAACAAGGATGGCACACGGTACGAACACTTGTCCGACTGACTATCGATGGAAAGGAAATGAAGGATTTGGAAGTAATTGAAATGAATTAAAAGAGGCTGTCTCTTTTAACTTCACTTTACCGCTTTAAGACTCATATCCAAACTCTTGACCGAATGAGTCAAGGCGCCTACAGATATATAATCCACTCCACATTCCGCATAATCGCGTAAAGTATCGTAAGTAATTCCGCCGGAAGATTCTATTTCGTAACGTCCGTTAACTATTTCAACAGCCTTCTTTGTGTTTTCAACAGAAAAATTATCAAGCATGATACGGTCAATGCCGCCGGTATTTAAGGCTTCCTGCAACTCATCGAAGTTACGGACTTCTATTTCAATTTTCAGATCTTTTCCTTTGGCCTTGCAATAGTCCTGAGCACGTTTAATAGCATTTGCTGTTCCTCCTGAAAAATCCACATGGTTGTCTTTCAACAAGATCATATCAAACAAACCAATCCGGTGGTTGACTCCGCCTCCAATTTTAACAGCTTCTTTTTCTAACATTCGCATGCCGGGAGTCGTTTTCCGGGTATCCAACACCCTGGTTTTAGTACCTTTCAATTGATTGACATACTTTCGTGTAGTAGTTGCAATACCACTCATACGTTGCATGACATTCAGCACTAATCGTTCTGTTTGTAATAATGATTGAACTTTTCCTTCAACAGTAAAAGCGATGTCACCAACTTTCACCTCAGTACCATCGTGGATAAAAACATGGATTTTCAAATCTTTGTCAAAATAATGGAAAATTTTTTCAGCCATTTTCACTCCGGCCAACACACCATTTTCTTTGATGATTAATTGGACTTTTCCCATCGCATCAGCGGGGATACTGCACAATGTTGTATGGTCGCCGTCGCCAATATCTTCAGCAAACGCAAGTTTAATAAGTTCGTCGATCAATGATTGCATAGGATGATAAATTTTAGAATACAAAGTTAAGATATAATTGAAAATTGACAATGAAAAATTGAAAATTGAAACTGGAGAATGTTTTATGCTGCAAATTTTACAAATTATCGCAAATTATTATTATTTATTCATGATAATTTATGAAATTCGTGGCAAAATAAAATCTTATGATTAATAAATTATCTATTTCAGTTCTCATCGTCTTTTCAGTTTTTTTATTAAATGGCTGTCAAAACAGCCATGAATATTACCTTTCCGAAGGAGAGATTTTTCACACTACTTATCATATCAAGTATAAGTATAATAAGAGTTTAGATCAAGAGATCCTGAATAAACTGATTGAATTCGATCAATCCCTGAACCCATTTAATAAAGAATCACTTATTACAAAAATCAATGACAATAAGGATTCTATCGCCGATAATTATTTAATCACAGTATTAAAAAAAGCGGAAGAAGTTTCACAAAAAACAGACGGAGCATTCGATGTCACCTGCGCCCCGTTCATCAACCTCTGGGGATTTGGATTCCAGAAAAAAGACAGCGTAAATCAACACACGATTGATAGTTTAAAAACATTTGTCGGCTATCAAAAACTCCATTTAAATGGAAATATTGTGAGAAAAGATGATCCGCGCCTCATTATCAATTGTTCAGCCATAGCCAAAGGATATTCGTGCGACATTATTGCCGATTTATTGGAAAGCTATGGAATCAGTGATTATATGGTCGAAATCGGAGGAGAAGTCCGGGCCAAAGGTATTAATCCCCGTGGTGAATGTTGGAAAATAGAAATAACAAAGCCTCAGGACGATAAATCCGGTGTAATCAGCGAACGCCAGGAAGTGATCAGCTTATGCGATAAAAGTATGGCAACTTCAGGCAATTATCGTAATTTTTACCTGAAAGACGGAAAGAAATATGCCCATACCATTGATCCGAAAACCGGATATCCTGCTCAACAAAACATATTGAGCGCCACGGTTATAGCTCCCGATTGTATAACTGCCGATGCTTATGCCACTGCTTTTATGACCATGGGATTGGAAAAATCATGCCAACTGGCCGACAGTATGAAAGATTTCGAATATTATTTTGTGTATGTCGATGAAAGTGGAAATTATTGTGTTAAGGCTAAACAAGAATAATGATATATCCGGCATTACAAAAATTCTTGTCTGAAATAAAAATTTTCTGTAAATTCGCCTGCTTTTAGTAAGTACATTATCAATTTGTTTAGCACTTAAACTTTATGGCTCAAAATTTTTCAATCAGTGAAGTGATCAGGTCTTCATGGAATATATTGAAGAAAGATATATGGTTATTTGCAGCTTTAGTTCTTGTATATCTCATCATCTATTGTTTGGCGTATCTGCCGGTTTCTGACAAAATAATATTGCTGGTACAGCAACCTGAAACTTATACGCCTCAATTGCAGGTGAAACTGGCGATACATATGATCATTGCCGGTTTAATAATGGCCCCAGTCTTGTTTTTCTTTATATTGGGATATTTTAATATATCTCTTCAAGCGGTCAACGAAAATGCCGTAACTCTTTTGAGATTTCTCCCTTCGATCAAAAAGATTATATTTTATTTTCTAGCATCCATACTCTTTAATATTATGCTTTTTATAGGGTTTATGCTTTTCATTTTTCCCGGGATCTATCTTTTGGGAAGGTTTTCATTTTTCGTTTTTTATATTCTTGATAAAGAAAGTAATCCTATTGAAGCTTTGAAATTGAGTTGGGATAAAACAAAAGGTATGGGAGAAAAAATGTTTTTGTTTTACTGTGTTTTGATTATCCTGAATTTGCTCGGATCTATCATAGGCATTGGCTTAGTTATCACATTACCACTGACAACCATCGCCATTGCCTACATTTATAAAAAATATGTAAATAACGAATTCAAAACGCTTTATACATAATTATCTCCGAGTTTTAACTTGGCATCCGTCACAAATTGCTTGATGCGTTGCTCTTCCGATTTCTTACAAATCAGCAGTACATCGTTTGATTCTACTACAATGTAATCGTTCAGACCTTGTACAACTGCCAGTTTTCCTTTAGGTAGTACTACAATGTTTTCACTGGATTCATAAAAAAGGGTATCACATTTCAATGATACATTGTTTTCATTGTTTTTATTGGCCAGATCAAACAAAGACCCCCAGGTTCCCAAATCCGACCAACCAAAATCGGAACAAAGCATGTATACATTATCTGCTTTTTCCATAATCCCGTAATCAATGGAAATATTGGGGCACATAGGAAACTGATCTTCAATAAAAGATTTTTCTTCCGGTGTATTGAAAAAATCTTTTCCTTTTTCAAAGCGGGTAGACACTTCGGGCAAATATCTTCTGAAAGCTTCCAATATAGTCTTTACATTCCAAATAAATATTCCTGAATTCCAGAAAAACTCTCCGCTTTCGAAAAATATTTTTGCTAATTCATAATTAGGTTTCTCTGTAAATGCTTTTACTTTTTGAAAAGTTCCATTACTGGGTTCATTCGATTGAATATATCCATATCCCGTTTCCGGACGACTGGGCTTAATACCCAATGTAAGCAAAGAAGCATATTTTTTAACAAAATCCAATCCCAGGTTAATATTTTCGAGAAAATGAGATTCCTTCAATATCAAGTGATCGGAAGGAGCTACTACAATATTGGCATTCGGATTAATCGCATGAATACGATAAGATGCAAATGCGATACATGGAGCAGTATTTCTTCTGGTCGGTTCAAGCAAAATCTGATCATCCTTTAATTCAGGCAATTGTTCTTTTACCAATTTTGCATATGATTCGTTGGTAACAATAAAAATATTTTCTGTAGGGATGATTTGATTAAAACGATCAAAAGTAGATTGCAACAGAGATCTTCCCGTGCCAAAAAAGTCCAGAAATTGTTTTGGTTTATTCTCTCTGCTGAATGGCCAGAAACGACTTCCGATACCTCCCCCCATTATTACACAATAGTTATTTTTCATTATAACAAAAATTTATTATGCATGAATTTGAAAGAAATCATGCAGACATTTATCTCACAAATATAACGGCTTTCTGATAAAAAACGAAATATTTTGTCAAATATTTCAATCTAATATTTTCTGAATCGACATAAAAAATATATAACAAAAAAACGCAAAATGTATTGTAAATTTAAAAAACCTTATTACCTTTGCACCCGTCTTCGACAGGCCCAGATGGCGGAATCGGTAGACGCGCTGGTCTCAAACACCAGTGGATTCACTTCCATGCCGGTTCGATCCCGGCTCTGGGTACTTTTAAAAACTCCAATCAATTGATTTTCAAAAGATTGGAGTTTTTTATTTAAGATGATTGTTCCCAAATTGTTCCCAATCATCCTTTTTTTGTAAGAGGTCCTTAAATAGAGTTTTATTTATCAGTTCTCTCATAAAGACCACTACCAGCTTCCAAGTTATTATCAACATTTATGACAAAATCGTGTTGACGGCTGTCATCATATAGGTGATAATGACCAGAAGAATTTCCCTTATGTGGACCATCATACTCAACTTTTCCACCGGCTTCAGCCCATTCTTTTGCTTCTTTAGCTGCATCATGTGCATTTGCGCCATAAGATGCTTCATGATTATTCTTACGTCCCATAACAACTTAATTTTCCCCCTACGCTTACAGCTTTGTAGGCCTTGCTAATTTCTTTTAAAAAACTATTTGACAATATTACCAAATATATCCAACACCCAAAGAATAATACAAATTATTATTCTTGGTTTCAAAGTTTGGAGCATTAATACCTCCTCGTACAAGAAAATGAGAAATTGAATAATTTATTCCTATTTCAGGATTAAATCTAATCTTTTCTACTATCAAATTATAATCTTTAGAATCAATATCAGTATCTAACTCTTTTTGCCATGCGACACCACCTCCTAAATATATACTCACAGGCTTAAACACTCTCACAGAATATCCAATAGTAGCAAATAAGTTACCTTTTTCTAAATAATTATATTCTGCTTCAGATGGAGCATCTTCACTTTCAGAAGAACGGAGAGTTTTTTCTCTACCGCCGTTGTTGCCAGTATTAGAATCCTTGGATGCTTTTTGTTGAAAAAATAATTTATTTGCACGAATGGATCCATACATGCCATGAGGGCTGTCTTGAATACCAAGACTTCCAATAGAAAAGCCAAAGAGGCTTGAATTGGAGGCAAATTCTAAATTACTTGGATTAGGTATATCAAAATTATAAGCAAGGTACACATTCGATTTTGGTGCTTTAACAATATCATCAAAAGAAATTCCAATACCACATGAAAAAGTTGTGCTTTTGTAATCGAACAACTCTTTATTTGTTAATGGAATAGGAAATCCAATTCCCCCAAAAATTGACAACCAACTTAATTTAGGAATACTACCAATCATTATTCCAAATTCGGGATTAAGATACCAACTTCTATTGCCTTCATCATATAGCCAATATGTTCTATCATCATTTAGCTTTGTATCCATTACCATATACTTCTTTGAAGATAAATTAGTACCAATACCTATACCTGCAAAAGCAAATACAGGACGAAAAATTTTTTTCGTCAGTCCAAAAGATAATAATGCTGATGAAATTTTCTCTTTATCCTCATATTGAAACGAATACCTATCTTTCTCTAAATTTGTACTATCTTCTTTTGAAGAGAAAAAAGAATTACTTGCTCTAAATGATAAATATTTGCCAAACCCATTGTTTTTAAGAGAATATGCCGATATGCCATTCATGTTATCAGCTCCCTCAGCAGAAGGCTGATTAAGAATGTAAGTGTAGAAAAAACGACTTTCATCACACCCATTGTTCCAAACATTCAAATTTTTCTTTGTTTTTTCCCATTCTATCTTTCTCCTTATACTACTAATTCTGGAATTAGCCTCTTTTTTCTCATTTGGCAAATAACTAATTTGCTGTATCCTACTGTATATATCAATCGCACTATTCCAATTTTTTGCTTCTTCGTTTTCTTTTGCCTTTTTAAAATATAAAGGGCATGCGATCAGAGAAACTTCTTTTCTAAAGTCTCCATTAGGATAACTATTAAGATATAGTGCACAATCTTCTATCCTTTTGTGGGTCTGTATTTTTTCAAATAATACAATATCTTCTTCTTGTTGTATTTTCTTGCTTAAATCATCGAAGGAATAATAATTTTGAGCTTTATAATAAGAACTTAATCCACTATTGTGATCTCCCTTTGCCACTTCTGAATCACCTTTTTTTATGTATAATTCAGATAAAATTTGCTTGACATCATTTGTGTGTGCTCCATTAGAGAACTCTTTCAAATAATTTTCAAAAATAGCGATATCATTTGAGTGAATAATTTTAGGCCAAAGTTCTTTTTCTTCAATTATCTTTACATTTTCTTGGGCTTCGAAAACATGGTAACCATTAGAATATTTTATGATATAATCACTATAACTTTCTTTGGTATTCAATGCCTTTGCATAACTAAAAGCCTGACTATCTTCTCTCTTAAATTTTTCATTGATTAACAAGTCTAATTTTTGTTTAGCTTCTGAAGCATGAAGTCCATACGGAAAAGCGTCTAAGTATCCTCTATAACTTTCAATTGAAGAAAATCTTTTTGCGAATTCAAACGCTTCATCATCTTTAATTCTAATTCTTGATTTTTCTCTTAAAACCTTACGGTCTTGATAATCAATATTTAGTTCTTTCAAAAGTGCTGTGTATGTATCTCTCTGTATAGGATCTGTGATTATTAGCAAATATTTATTACATTCATTAATAGCTCGTTCGTAAAAGTACAATTCATTAGCATCTCTTGATTTTGTAAGATCACGATATGTAGTTATCAATTCTTTGTAAAAATTGTATGTATCAGGACAATCTGGCACTAACTCTAATGCTTTTGAACATTTGTTAACAAGATCAGTATAAGTATCGTATGATGGATTTTTATTGGCTGCAGATATACTCCTTTTAGCCTGATCCACAGCTTCTTGTTGTTCGTATGACAATTGACAATATTGACCCAAAACATTATTGCATAAGAGTAATAGCACTCCTATTAGTGATAGTAGCTTTTTCATGTGAGTTTTTTATTTAAGATTTTTTTCAACAGTATTCAAAATATCTTTCCCACTTTCATAGAGCATCTCATCATTTTCCCGAAGTAATTCCTTATTATTTGAACGAAGATTTGGGATTTCATCCACAGCACGAAGACTATTGTTTTTAAAACGATTAAAAATATTTTGATTATCTTTATAAAGATCCTGTCCTAATTCACTTTGTCTTTTACCAATTCCCAAAGGGGTTGAATACAGTGCTGTTTTTATCTGCGTTTCTAATTCATTTGTTGTTAAAGACTTTATACCATTTCCTATTTTTGTCTTTGCTGAAATATATAAGTCATTGAAATCGTTGTTAATAAAAAATAAATCTATTTCGCTTGTTATAGGGTAGAAAAACATCGCGATATTCCGTTTGTGGGCATTAGCCCATTTTTCCAAATTATATTTTTTGAAAACATCTAATTGTGTTTTTTGAAAAATATTTTCATTTGAGTTATCCTGATAAACTATAGGTCTTGCACTTTCTGTTTGACTAACATTTGAGATATAAACAGCGGGTCTATTATTTTCTGGCATATAATTAGTATTATTTGTCACATATACTACGGGCCTTGCGCTTTCATACGGATTAACTATTCTATCTGCGCTACTATAAACTATAGGTCTTTGGCTTGTAAACGGGTCATTTGATGAATTAACTTGAATCTCCCCTCGTCCAGAACGAATATTTTGCAAATTAGTATTTACCTTATTGTCATGGTCTTCTTTTTCTTTTCTTTTTATATCAGCAAATATAGCTGCATCACGCGCTGCTTCTGATGCATAATTAATGCCATTATAAGGATATGTAGGAGGTGGTGGCGGAGTATAAATTCTTGAAGATCTATCATTTCTGTCTCCTCGATCACGATTTGGCAAGGAAACCTTTTCTCTTTTCATGGATCTTATTTTATCCTCTGCATCTCTTAACATATCTGTAGCATCAAATTGACAATAAATCATATTACTGACAAAGGATAGCATAACGAAAATTATAAGCTTTTTCATAATCTAACAAATTAAATTGTTTTTTAACTCATATGCTTATTTCTCTACTTATTAGATAAAATGTACTTCGTCATCTTTGAACCGATACAGCTTAAAAGTAAAGGATTAGCTCTAATCACTTCTATTTTACAAACGTACAAAAATCAAACCAAATATTGCAGTAAAAAGGAATGTCTTTCATAAAAACAAAAAAACTCTACATCTGTAAAATATAAATGTTCACATCTAAGGGTATGAGCATTTCTCGTTTATAGAGGATATGCCTTCGATTCAATTCAAGAAACTGAATATTTATTTCAAAAAAGGAAGCTCAAATTTGGGCTTCCTTTGTATTTTGAAGAGGAATAAAAGCCGGAAACCTACTTTTTATCCCTCAAAACCTCTTGTAACATTACAACCTTTTCTTGTTCTGTTTTTAACAAACGCTCATAAAGCTCTGTTATCTTGTCTATTGGGTTAAAAGTCAGGGTACAGTTATTATTTGCTCCAATAGAAGTGTCATTAAAAGTATTAGCAATAAAATTCATTGTAGCTTCGTCTGTAAAGTTTTTTATAGCCTCTGCTGGAATTTTCAAGGCTTTTGCAATTTTGTTTAGTGTAGCATCGTCCAATTCCTCTTGCGATTCAATCCGGGAAATAGTTTGTTGGGACAATCCGATTTCTTCGGCAAGCACTTCTTGCTTGATACCAAACAATTCACGGAAACGTTTCACATTTCTGCCTTGATGTATTTTGTATTGGGGAACTGTTCCAAGTGCTTCCATAATCATTATATTATCAGTTTATTATAGTTTTACAAAAGTAGGAAAAAATTACAATTACACAAAACAACCCTGTAAGTATTTTACTTATGTGTTGAATATTAAACCAATGGAATGAGTTCGGTATTGATTTTTTGTCAGCTTATTTTGCATCATAGTTAATCACATTTTGAATACGCAAATAACATTAAACTTATGGAAGAAAAAATGGACATTTCAATGATTAGAAAAATGCTGGTGGAGGAAATACATCCCAAAGAACTGGCCGTTTTAATTGACGAACTTTTGTTTGAATACAATTCAATGTATGCTCGTCTGCAAGTTCTTGGGGATGACGGATATTATACCCTACATGAACATACCGGAGCATTTCTTTTCTATATGAGGGAATTAAGGAATGCTTTGTGGAAAATCGGAGAACTGTACCCTCAAGAAAAACCTCTGGAACTATTTACAGATGAAATCCCTGCTTTTTCTCCTGTTTCGGCTGTTTGATTCCGATAGATTGTAAAAACTCCTGTTGTTTTTTTCTGAACCAATCGACCGGGTCTAAATTGTCGATAGTCAGTCGGAATTTACCCGGTTTTTTGGTGTCTTCCTCTACCTTGGCGACAGAATGTTCAGTGTTAAAACTTCGCTGATATTCCGACGAGTATAAATTTCCTTTGAAACCTACAGGCTTGCATTGGAGAATTAACTTTATCAGGTCTTCCCCGAAACGTAAAACCCGGCAAAGATTTTCGATGCGGAGCAATTCGCGGATATATGGGAACAGGTCGTAAATCTTTTTCAATTCCTGTTTTGTCTTATCTATCTCAGATTCATGTTCTTTCTTCCTGTTTTGTATATCCAGCCTTAACGTTTTGATTTCCTGAGAAAGTGATTCCTTGTCAGCTTTCAGGTCTTCAATTTCCTGTTGTTGTTTCTTTACTTTGGAAGTGCCAATAACAGAGCCTATCCCTTCAATTATTGAAGAACCGACATCGGCAGCTGTACTTTTCAATTTCTCGGTTTTCAGTTGCCCTTTGACTTGCTTCAGGACTTTGTCGGTTTCTTCCAACTCCAATACTTTTTGTTGTTGCAGGACTTCCGCTTGTTCAGATTTCTGCTTTGCTTCCTGTTCTTGTCGTTTGAGTCCCTCTATATTTATACGTTTAGTATCTTCTACGGCTAATAATAATTCGATATTCGTTTGTAGATTTTTACTTTCTATCATTTGGTTGCGGTAATATTCCGTCAAAGTAATATGCCGGGCTTCCGAACCTTTTATTCCACGTTCCAAACCATATTTTTGCATGGCTTCGGCATACGTATCCTGATATTCAGTCAGTTTATTGCGAGCCATTACATCATCTGCACATAAGCGTGGAGCGTTTATGCTTTTCTTTTTGTACTTTTTCTTTCCCTGTTGTTCAGGTTGCTTGGATTTCTTCTTTCTTCTTTCACCGGTAACTATCGGAACAACGGATGCATGAATATGCGGAGTGGTTTCGTCCAGATGCAAAGTTGCTGCCACTACATTTTCTTTACCGTATGTCTTTCCCAGCCAATCCATATTGTCCCGGCACCAATCATTCAGTTTGCCTTCATCCTGTATCCGTTGCATATCCTCCGGGGTACCCGAAAGCATAAAACGAATTACCCGTACCTGATTTTTCCCGATTTGCCGTTCCAGTCCGGCATTTTCCAACCGATGGTTTATGGCTTCCGTTCGATTATGAACTCCTTCGGGAAATTCAACCAATTCTTTATTTAAATGTGTCCGTGTTGGATCAACATTCGGATGTATTACTTTTCGCTCGATATGGTCTGTCATGGCAGCTTCATTTCCGGGCGATTTGTCTAAATGGAGAACAACATATCCCATGATTATTATCTTTAAATTTGTTCGTAATTTGAATTATAGTGAACAACCCTGCTGGTAATCAATACCAGCAGGAGATTATTCGCTCTTTAAAAAGTCGCTTTCGGCGACTGCGGTCGATAAACCGCTAAGGGAGATTCCAAAGGGGTGCAACCCCTTGGCTTATTGGGGCATTTTTAGCGTAGAGCAACGGAGCGTTAAGAAAATGCCCTAATAAGCTATGGCTTTTCTTGCACAAAAGTCTGGGGTCGCTGCGGCGGTTAAAGTCTCATACCCCGTTTTTGCTGTTTCTGTTGAACTTGTTTTTTACCGCACAAATAATCATTCATGTCTTTATAACCATTATACATTTTAGATTGGTCGGAAACCGTTACGTCCAGTTTCCGGATTTCATTCAGACATTTCCTTCCGGCATCGTCATTATCCAGAAAAGTATAAATTGTACCGTGTTGTTTCAAAAATTCGGTCGCTTTGTTCAGGTTGTTGACAGAGTTAAGTATGACAACATTGCTTTCTATACTTGGTTTGCCTTTTATGGTGAGGAAAGACAGATAATCTATGAAACCTTCAAAGACAACACAATGTGCTTTGCCTTTATCAAAAGTTGTAATATCAGATGATGTACAGTTCTGGGAATACTTATTACGAAGGGTAAAACCGCCTTTGTCATTTTCAAAACCGATAGCAAAATACGGTTTACCATTCACTTTGTAGTAAACTTCTTCGCAAAGTTGTTCTGCGAAAGGTATATGAACCTTCCGTTCGTTGAGGTATTGGATAAGTGCCGGATTCGTCAATGGACGGACTTTTATGTCCTCAAATCCAGGAGAATTTTCCTGCCTGTGAAGAGAAAAGGAGTTTGTCGGAATGAAAGCTACCCTGCCTGAAATAATCTGTAGAGCTTTTGAAACGTCTGTATTATACAGGATTTTTACAAAGTCGACAATATCTCCATGTTCGCCTGTTCCGAAATCGTACCATTCGTTCCGGTTGAGGTTTATTTTAAATGACGGTGTATGCTCTTTCCGGAAAGGAGAATAATACCAGAGTTGATTCCCTTGTCTTTTATGTGGCGTATAGCCTAATGATTGCAGATAGTCTGCGAGATTTATATTTTTACTGTCAGCAATTGTCATTTTATTAAATTTTTATTGAGTTTATTATTTTTCTTTTCGCAGCATAATGCTGTGTGCGAAATATGATAAGTGGTTCAGGATGGTTTATTATATATATCCGTAGCCTAACCTGAACCAGTTTGTCAATAATAGAAATCGGGGTTGTACTTGTAGTTCTTCCCGTCTTTGAGAATCATCCGTTTGTTTTCCAGAAAGACTTTAAGCTGCTTGGATTTACTGATACCAAAGTCATAGCCAACGGATTTATAGCTTTCCTGTAATTGGGTTATCAATTGTTTATACGATACCTGTTCGCATTCGGAAAAAAGCAATGTTAATGCTTCCTTATGTTTTTCCTCCGGAACCAGAAAATAATCGAAACCTTTGACGGATTTGTTTTCTGTGGGCGTATATCCTTCCAATAGTTCCGGCAAACCATGTTCATTGATACGGAAAGCAAAGGGTTCAAAATCAATTTCACGGATGCACATGGCCGAAACGATACTGATTTCTTTGTCTAACTCTCCCCTTTTTACTTGTAGAATTGTTTCAGCTTTGTTGTTCAGCTCTGTTCCCAAATGTCCGCGGGTGTTTTCATCTCCTTTATTTTGGTGTAAAACAGTATGAATGTGTATTTGCAGTTCATCTGTCCATTGCATCAATTTTGTAATCAGGCAGTCGATTCTCCCGGACTATTGATATCATAGGCCAAATCACGGATACCGTCAATAATAACCAATCCTAAATTTTCAGTATGGTAAATGGCATGTTCGACAATCTCCGTTCTTTTCTTGGGTGGATATCGTCTTAATACAAGAAATTCCAGATTTTCCGGTTGTTGGTCTTGTGGAAGATTTGCCAACCGGATTATCCGGCTCAATACCCGTTTACAATGGAATTGGCTT
>JAVBLQ010000045.1:0-45044 GCA_031553435.1 Bacteroidales bacterium
AAAAATGTATTGAAATTCTTCAATCAAAATTAACGGTCATACAAGAGCTGGATATCTATCAAAAATTCATCATCATAGATAACCGACTTGTTTGGTATGGAAACATTAGTCTTTTTGACTTTGGAAATCCGGATGATACAACCATACGACTGGAATCAAGGGAGTTGGTTACTGAATTAGAGGCTTATAGAAAATATTAGAAATTACATTTATCATTCTCGGATATATTCTAAAATCAAAGTCTAACTTAATTCGAGAATTAACAACTCTATATCGGATTGCGCTCCCTGTTTTCTGAAACATAGCGAGCGAAATTCGGATTTTGTGCTATTTCGAGAAAATGCTTGTACAGCTCTTCCAAAGAAATAAATCCTCCACATTCACGGGCAAGCATTCCATCTATACCAACATCAACACGTAAATCGCCTGTTTCCCGGTTGTATTTGTCAATCCTTCCATGACAATGTCTGTGTACCATACAAGCTCCATAATTCTTTCGACTCCATGATACAAGCGGATAATGACAAAGAGCCAAATAAAAATCTTTCTCCAAAAATGGATAGAGGGATGCTTTGAAGGTCAAATCTTTTATTTGTTGTATACTTTCAAAATAGTTTGGCAATTTGAGACTACTAGCATCATGATTGCCAACAATCAAATGTTTTGTTCCGTTCAACTTACCCATTAACCGGATGACTCTTTCTTTATTTCCAAAAGCAAAATCACCCACCATATATACAGTGTCCTTTTTCTCTATTTTATTATTCCACAAATCAATCAACCATTCATCATGTCCTATTACATCATTAATTCTGGAATTCAGCCGATCCGGACAATGTTTCAAAATATTGGTATGAAAGAAATGGGTATCTGCTATAAAAAATATTTTATTCATTTCTTTTCGTTTTTATATTCATCCCGCAGATTTCTCCGCAGGATGAATCTGTTTTTAAGAAGTCATATAGACTTTCTTTATCAAGTCTGTTGATATTTTATTGATATGCCTATTCAATATTTTCTGTTCACTTTTTTCTAAAGTGGCATAAATTCCCGAATGCTCTTTTAAAAAATCTTCCAGAACATCTTTACTCAACAGACCAATTAGTCGTCCTGTATCTTTAGGAAATGTAACTTCTCCACCTTGCTAATCGTATTATTCAGCCTGTTCTCTGTTACATATTCTTCCGTGACAATCAGCATGTCACATAACTCTTTGCTGTAAGAGGGTTCAATAAACAAAGCTGGTTGCCTTTTCTTTACTGACTTCTTTTCAGCAAACTTACTGTTCTTGTTCTTCAGAAGCAAGCGAGAACCATTACTGAAAAAGATAGGTTCCAAAGGACGAATAACAACTCCTTCACAGATATTATCTTCAATTGAAGGAAGTCCTAACCATTCTGAAATACAGCTTTGAAAGGTATTAGGATAGGACAAAGAATTGATTTATGCAGAAGGTGTTTTTCCTACTCAGGGAACCCGTCCGTTGTTTACGACTATTTATCAAATCATTAATGCTCGATTGGGACGAATACTGAATGATGTGTTTGTAGATGGTTTTGTGGCGGATACACTTGTTTTGGCAGTTAATTCGTCAAAAGCAGAAAAAGATCAAGCCGCTATACAAATTGACTTTATGAAAACAGGTGTGAATATTCATCAATTGATTGAACAACACCAGTGTTGCCGTACATGAAAGTGGACATGCCATTCTTTCTTCCATTTTGATGAAAACAATACCTGAGGCTGCTTTTTCTGTGACAGCAGACAACGAGAGTAATGGTTTCGTATTGTCTTATCCGGAATGGAATTATGTTTCAAAGAAAGAAATTATCAGCCGTTTGGCTGTGTTTTTGGGTGGATGGACTGCCGAACGAATTATTTTCGGAGAAGAAAATGTCACTATCGGGTCGAGTCCTGATTTAAGCAAAGCAACCCAATTAGCAACCCATGTTATTTATTCTTGTGGAATGGGGAGTATTCGCGCTGCTTTTGGAAATGAGAATATGAATAATGCGCCTTCAGTCTCGGTCATTTTAGATCATGCAGAAACCGTGAATAAAGATGCAAAGGATTTATTGCTGTGTGCCGAATTATTAGCTGCCGAAACATTGGAAAAGCAGAAAATATTGTTACTTCAAATGGCGGATTATTTGAGTGACCAACGGAGTATGGACAAGAAAATGATTCGCGAATTTTTACAAAAGTATGCGACGACCGGATTAATCAGGATTATTGGCAGGATATACAACAGATTGAACAATTGGTTCATACAGAGAAATTGGATGGAGAAAACAACTGTTTGAGTGCAACAGGCGTATTCGCACGTTCTCATGCTGCACCGACTGAATCTCTGTGGACAAAAGAAATCAGGAATCGCTGGAATTTGATTAAAAACGATTTGGGAAATATTGAGATATTCGGAGAAAACCTTTTTGCTATCCATTCTATCCGGTATGAACGATTAGATTAGAAATTGGAACAATTAGATGGTTTTCAATCGCTTGAAGAACGAGACAAGGAAATATTGTGGACCGCAGCGTTGCTGCATGATATAGGGAAATGTATTACGACCCAAATGGAAGAAGGAAAGCTCGTTTCGCCGTATCATGCGCGAAAAGGAGAATATATCGTCAGAGAATTGCTTTTCAAAGAAATTCCTGCACCTTTTGAAATCCGGGAACAAATAGCGGCGTTAGTTCGTTATCACGGACTTCCGGTTTGGCTGAATGAACGCCCTGATTTGCAGAAGAAACTCTTTGAAGCTTCGTTACGAACCGATATGCGATTGCTTAAAATGCTTTCGGAAGCAGATGTCAAAGGTAGGATTTGTGACGATAAGGAGAAACTGTTAGAGCAAATAGATTTTTTCAGAATGTTTTGCCAAGAAGAAAATTGTTGGAATAAACCCCGTGAATTTCCGACTAATCATGCCTGATTTCATTATTTCAACACAGAAAATGCTTATGTAGATTATGTTCCTTATGATAATTTCAAAATCAATACTTCGTCTCATTTTAATTATATCTTTAAAAAGCATAAGGCATTCTGTCAGGAATATATCGTTTGGTAGAAAATATTATGATTATTCTTTTAGCACATTAAATTAAAAATTTCATGTACTTTTGTTCAAAATATTTTACCAGCGTACTTGTTAAATGAAGAAAGATGAATAAAATAGAAGATCTACTGAAAAATCGTATTCTTATACTCGATGGCGCCATGGGCTCCATGATTCAAACATTCAAATTAACTGAAGATGATTTTCGCGGACAACGTTTTGCTTCAGCTCAAAAACAAATGAAGGGAAACAATGATATGCTTTGTATCACTCGTCCCGATATTATTAAAAATATTCATACACAATACCTTGAGGCCGGAGCAGATATCATTGAAACCAATTCTTTCAGTTGTAATGCTATTTCAATGGAAGATTATGGTTTACAGAATTGTATCAGAGAGCTTAACCTTGCTGCATCTAAAGTAGCGCGTGAAGTTGCCGATGCCTATACTCTCAAAAATCCTGATAAACCAAGATTTGTAGCCGGTTCTATCGGTCCGACCACCAAATCGGCTTCCATGAGTCCGGATGTAAGCAATCCGGCTTTTCGTTCAGTTTCTTTTGATGACCTGAGAATTGCTTATAAAGAGCAAATTTTAGCTTTGATAGAAGGTGGAGTAGATGTTTTATTGATCGAAACGATATTCGATACATTGAATGCCAAAGCGGCAATTTTTGCTGCGGAAGAAGCATTTGAGGATTCAGGCAAACGACTTCCAATCATGCTTTCTGCAACGATTTCCGACAAAAGCGGACGAACCCTTTCCGGCCAAACCATCGGAGGATTTCTGGCTTCCGTGCAACATGCAAATTTATTATCCGTTGGTTTGAATTGTTCATTCGGAGCGGCTGACTTAAAGCCTTTCCTGAAGGAATTAGGACAAAAAGCGCCTTGCTACATCAGCGCTTATCCCAATGCGGGACTTCCCAACCGTTTCGGTGAATATGACGAAACACCGGAAAAAATGGCTGTCCAGGTGAAAGAATATCTGGAAGAAAGTTTGGTCAATATAATAGGTGGTTGTTGTGGAACTACACCTGCTCATATTGCTGCTTATCAGTCGATCATGCAATATGCTAAACCTCACCGGATTGCAGGGAAAGCGGATGCTTTGTGGCTTTCCGGATTGGAACTATTGGAAGTTAAACCGGAAAATAATTTCCTGAATATCGGCGAACGCTGCAATGTTGCCGGATCCCGTAAATTTCTTCGTTTAATCAAAGAAAAAAAATACGAAGAAGCTTTGAGTATTGCCAGAAATCAGGTCGACGATGGCGCTCAGGTACTTGATATCAACATGGATGATGCCATGTTGGATGCTAAAGAAGAAATGACCACTTTCCTTCATTTGATTGCTTCCGAACCTGAAATTGCGCGCATTCCGTTGATGATCGATAGTTCCAAATGGGAAGTGATCGAAGCCGGATTGAAATGTACACAAGGAAAAAGTATTGTCAACTCTATCAGTCTGAAAGAGGGAGAAGATACATTTTTGAATCATGCCTGTTTGATTAAAAAATACGGAGCTGCCGTTGTTGTCATGGCTTTTGACGAGAAAGGCCAGGCGGATACTTTTGAACGGAGAACTGAAATCTGTTCGCGGGCCTATAAATTATTGATTGAAAAAGCTGATTTTAATCCTCAGGATATTATCTTCGATCCCAACGTATTAGCGATTGCTACCGGAATTGAAGAGCACAGGAATTATGCCAAAGATTTTCTTCAAACCATCGAATGGATCAAACAGAATCTTCCTCATGCCAGGATCAGTGGAGGTATAAGCAATCTATCTTTTTCATTCAGAGGAAATAACTATATCCGTGAGGTAATGCATTCCGTTTTCCTTTATCACGCTATTTCCAAAGGAATGGATATGGGCATTGTCAATGCTTCGGAAAGTATGATTTATGAAGATATTCCGCAGGATATCAGAGATTTAATTGAAGATGTTATTCTGAACAGGAGTGAAGATGCTACCGAGCGCCTGATATCCAAAGCTGAGGAATTGAAAGGAAATAATGATATTGGTAATTCCCAACAATCCAATCAACTAGAATGGCGTAATCTTCCTTTGGAACAGCGACTAGAATATGCTTTGGTAAAGGGAATCGGAGATTTCCTGGAAGAAGATCTTGCTGAAGCAATCCAACAATATCCACGGGCTATAACCATTATTGATGAGCCTTTGATGAATGGAATGAACAAAGTCGGAACGCTTTTCGGCGAAGGAAAAATGTTCTTACCGCAAGTAGTGAAAACTGCCCGGACAATGAAAAAAGCGGTGAATATTCTTCAACCGCGTATCGAAGCTCAACAACAATCAGGAACCAATATTTCTGCCGGTAAATTATTGATTGCCACAGTAAAAGGTGATGTTCACGATATCGGTAAAAATATTGTCGGAGTTGTAATGGCTTGCAACAACTATGAAGTGATAGACTTGGGCGTAATGGTTCCTACTGAAGAAATTATTCGTAAAATAAAAGAATTAAATCCTGATTTAGTGGGACTTAGCGGATTAATTACTCCTTCTCTCGAAGAAATGTGTAATGTGGCTGAGGCCATGGAAAAAGAAGGTTTCCAAGTACCATTGTTGATTGGAGGAGCAACAACATCCAAGTTACATACGGCGGTTAAAATTGCACCGAAATATTCGCAAACGGTTCTTTACGTAAAAGATGCTTCCCAAAGTACCTTAGTTGCCAACAAGTTATTATCAAAAGACATAAAAAATAATTTCAAAGAAGAAATCAAATCGGAGTATCAGCATTTAAGAGAAAGTTTCGGTAATAAAAAAACAGAACTCGTTTCTTTATCTGATGCAAGAAAAAATAAAGCTCAGATTGATTGGACAGATTATACTGCTCCGGAACCCAATAAAAAAGGCGTACAAGTGATTGACAATATTCCACTGTTAAAGATAATTCCTTATATTAATTGGAATTATTTCTTTGTTACCTGGAAACTTTTTGGAAAATTTGATGAAGTTGTCAATTTAGACGGATGTTTTGCCTGCGAAATATCCTGGATCAATTCTTTTCCTGAAAATGAAAGGGAAAAAGCCAACGAAGCTCTTCAATTGTACAAAGATGCCGGAAAAATGCTTGATAATCTGATCAAGGAAAAAATGAATCCGGTTAAAGCAGTTTATCGTATCCTGGAAGCCAATGCACAAGATGAAGATATTATCATCAAAGAAAGCCAGATGATTTTACCGATGCTTCGTCAGCAAGACAAAAAAGATAAGGGAACTCATAAATGCCTGGCTGATTTTCTTTTACCATTAAATAAAGGAAAAGATGATTATCTGGGAACTTTCGTAGTTACTGCCGGTCTTGGCATCGAAACTCTCTTGAAAACATACGAAAAAGAAGGAAATGAGTACAATGCCCTTTTGCTTAAATCTCTTTGTGACCGTTTGGCTGAAGCTGCCGCCGAATATTTGCATCACCAGATAAGAACAGATTATTGGGGATATGCAAAAGATGAGAATTTAAGTGCGAAGGATTTATTTAAAGTTCATTATCAGGGTATTCGTCCGGCTGTGGGCTATCCTTCCATTCCGGATCAATCCATGAATTTTGAATTGGATAAAATGTTAAATATGAGTCAAATAGGAGTTTCGCTTACGGAACATGGAGCAATGTATCCCAATGCTACAGTCAGCGGATTCTTTTTTGCCCATCCGGAATCATCTTATTTTGCTGTCGGACATATTTCCGAAGAACAATTGACGCCTTATGCTTCCAAAAGAGGAATTTCTGTGGAGGAGGCGAAAGTTTGGTTGAGCGGTAATGTTATCTCCAATCCATCATAAGATATGAAAACATTTTCCGGCATTTTTTTCTCCATTTCCGCATGTAAGCCGAAATGGTGGCTCATGTGAATGAGATAAGCCTTTTTAGGTTTGATTTTTTTTATATAATCGAATGATTCTTCGGTTGTTAGATGAGAGATATGAGCTTGTGGCCTTAGTGCGTCGATAACCAATACTTCTAAATCTTTCAATTTGTCGATTTCGGAATCCGGAATAGACTTTACATCTGTCAGATAAGCAAAATTTCCTATGCGATAACCGAATATAGGAAGTTTTGCATGATAGATACGAACAGGGGTTACTTCTATTCCATCGATATGAAAAGGATTGATATCCAAGGGATGCATTTCCAAATTAGGAACTCCGGGATATTTATTTTCGTAAAATGCATAAGGAATACGGGTTTGAATGGCATCCGAGACATATTTTTCTGCATAAATATCCACATCCCCGAATTTACAAAACGGACGTAAATCATCAATTCCGCCGACATGATCATAATGCTCGTGCGTAATCAATACCGCATCAATTTTAGTGATTCCGGTGTGTAAAATTTGCCAGCGAAAATCAGGTCCACAATCAATTAAAATATTTTTCCCCTGAGTTTGGAGTAATAATGAAGCTCTCATTCTCCGGTCTCTTCTGTCGGAAGATGTGCAGACTTCACAACGACAACCAATCTCCGGATTTCCGGTAGAAGTGCCTGTTCCCAGGAATCTAATTTTCATTTCCATAATCAACCTATGTAAGTGACTTCAGGTTCAATATCTACGTTAAATTTTTGCTTGACGGTTTCTTTGACTTTTTCAGCCAGCAAAGCAATTTCGTTTCCTGTTGCACCTCCTTTGTTTACCAGTACCAGAGCTTGTTTATCATGAACTGCAGCGTTGCCTAATGATGTTCCTTTCAATCCGCACTGATCAATCAACCATGCAGCCGGAAGTTTTACAAGTGTTTCTGAAACAGGGTAGGAGGGGACTTCCGGATAATTCTTTTTCAATTTTTCGTAAACGGATTTACAAATATAAGGATTCATAAAAAAACTACCGGCATTTCCTAAAACCTTGGGATCAGGAAGTTTGCTTTCGCGGATGGAAATGACCGCTTGCCGGATATTTTTCAGATTAATTTCCTCATTTCCTAAAACTGCTTTCAGATTTCCGTATTCAATATTGTAAACAGTTTTTTTATTGAGACGGAAAACTACTTCGGATATGATGTATTTATTTTTTAATTCTTCTTTGAAAATGCTTTTGCGATAGGCAAAATTGCATTCTTGTTGTGAAAAAATTTGTTTTTTCCCTGTAGCAACCTCGTATGCAATGACTTCAGATATTATATCTTTTACTTCGCTTCCATAAGCTCCGATGTTTTGTACGGCGGAAGCGCCTACTTCTCCAGGTATTAAAGAAAGATTCTCAATTCCGCCCCAATTATTTTCAACGGCAAAAGCTACAAAATGATCCCAATTAACGCCACTTCCCACTTTGATGAATACGAAATCGGCATCTTCTTTTACAACATCGATTTGTTTCATCAATGAATGAACAATGATACCATCGTAATTATCTAAAAAAAGCAGATTGCTTCCTTCTCCGATGTGAAAAAATGGTTGAGAAAGAAAATATTCATCAGACAATAATTTTTTTATGTCTTCTTCATTTTCATACTCAATAAAGATACGTGTGGATACCTCCAGTCCGAAGGTGTTATGGGAAAGTAAGGAGTAATTTTCTGAAATTTTCATTGTAAAAAAGTTACAGGGTTACAAGTTACAAATTACAAGTTACGGGTTACAACTTACAAGCATTTACGTGAAAGTAATATTTATTTTTATTACTCGTAACTTGTAACCCGTAACCCGTAACCTTTTTTCCTGTAACTTGTAACTCTCTTAATACATTTGTTCTAATATCCAACTGTCTTGGAAATCGGGAGCATAATTTCTTTTAACGTCATCCCTTTTCAGGACTGCGCTGTATTTATCATCATAAGAAGCTACAATTACGCGATACATTTGTTTGGGATTTTGTGCCAATATGACATTATACCCTCTTGCTTCCATTCTTTCTTTCAAAGAGAGGGCATTTGTTTTATTCATAAAGCTACCTATAACAACATTATATCTTCTTAATCCTGTACCGGAAACCGTAGTTAACTTTTCTTGTTGAACATCCACATTCGTTGTTGTGGATTTAGGTTTTGAAATAGGAGTAGTTTCTTCCACTGTAACCGGTCTTGACGGGGTAGTTGTTTCTTTCTCCTGTGCTTTTTCGTAAGCTGCCTTATAAGCGCTTTGTTTTGACTTACAGCCTACAAAAGAAACTGTTAAACAACATACAATACCTAATACCCAAATTTTAGATTTCATACATAAATGTTTTATTTATTTACACCAAGTTTTTTCTTTTTATTAAATCAGGTTATTTATGGTGCAAACTTACAAATAATTTTTTATAAAGAGAAAAAGCACTTTTTCAAAATTATCAGAATTTATGAAAATTGTATTTCACATGCTCATAATTTAATATAAGTCTGTTTTTTTCTATTGTTTCGATTTTGTAAGTACGGGTTGAATCTTTCCATCCTATGTGTGGAAGAAAAAATTTTTTACTATAATTGGCTCCATCCAGATTGATGACTATGGATGTGTCTCCGATTAGTTGAGCGTGTCCGTCAACCCAAAATATTTCATCTTTTTTTAAGTATATTTGATACCTGAAAAGATAGTTTTGAAAATTGTAATAGATGGTGTCAACTTCGGATGTTGTTCCATCTGCAAACTCCATGGATTGGAGCTGCCATTTTCCATCGAATTCGAGTTGCAGTCCTTTTGAGTGGGTAAAAATTTCATCACATGAGGTGATGATGATTAAAAAAAATGCAATTATGGACAATATAATTCTCATAAAACTCCTTTAGTGCTAGGCAATTCATAATGGAATATATCTCTTTTTAAGGCCATTTTGATTGATTTTGCGAATGACTTGAAAATTCCTTCAATCTTATGGTGTTCGTTAGTTCCGTCTGCATTGATATTCAGATTCATGTGTGCAGAATCACTCAGCGATTTGAAAAAGTGCATGAACATTTCCGTGGGCATGTCTCCGATCTTTTCCCGTTTGAAATCGGCATTCCAGACTAACCAGGATCGACCGCCGAAATCAAGAGCAACAGTGCATAGGCAATCATCCATCGGAAGACAAAAACCATAGCGTTCGATTCCCCTTTTATTTCCCAATGCCTTGTATATTGCTTCGCCTAAAGCGATTCCAGTATCTTCAATTGTATGATGTTCATCTACTTCAAGATCTCCTTTCACTTGGATGGTCAGATTCATTCCTGAATGTTTACCGATTTGTTCAAGCATATGATCAAAGAAATGAAGACCGGTGGAAATATTGGTTTTGCCATTTCCATCTAAATCGATTTCAATGAAAATATCTGTTTCTTTTGTCTTACGACTGACTACGGCTTTTCGTTCGGAAGCAAACAGTAATTCCGTAATTTTATCCCAGTCTTTAGAGTTTAAAACGGTTTGCAGATTATGTTCCTGCAGATATTCTTCTGCATCATCTCCATCATATAACCAGATTGCTTTTGTTCCAAGGTTTTTTGCAAGCATCACATCAGTAATGCGGTCGCCGATAACATAGGAGTTTGCCAGATCATATTCTCCTGACAAATATTTTCCAAGCATCCCTGTACCCGGTTTGCGATTCGGTGAATTTTCTTCCGGAAAGCTTTTGTCTATCAATATATCATCGAAAATAATTCCTTCATTTTCAAATGCTTTCAACATTTTGTTATGTGCAGGCCAGAATGTTTCTTCGGGGAAAGAAGAGGTTCCCAAGCCATCCTGATTGGTTACCATTACAAATTCGAAATCAAGATTTTTCCTGATAAAATGAAGATTATTGAATATTTTCGGATAGAATTCCAGTTTTTCCAGACTGTCTAATTGATAGTCTACAGGCGGTTCTAACACCAGGGTCCCGTCACGATCAATGAATAAAGCTCGTTTCATAAGTCAATCAACTAGCATCTCTTTGAGAATATTTTTTAATTCAACGATAGAATCCTGGCTCAATTTTCCAATATGATTCAGAATCCGGATTTTATCTATCGTTCTTATCTGATCTAAAGCAATACTTGCTTTTTTCTTTTTTAATGTACACATTACTCTGAATGGATATGGTTTCAGAGTTGAGGTAAATGGTGCAATAATGACTGTATTCAGGTTGTCATTCATTTCATCAGGACTGACTATTACCACTGGCCGGTTTTTTGCAATTTCGCTTCCTGCCGTCGGGTTAAGATCTACCCAATAAATATCGTATTGCTTCATAAAATTATTTCAGTTCGTTAAAATTTTCGTCTTCAAATATATCCGGTATTAAGAGTTTATCTTCCTCATCATCGTGTAATTGCTTGAAGGCCAAATCCCATCCCTGACGGGGAGATTTTTTACTTAATACAATATCCGAACTGTTAATTAGTTTCAAGTCTAAAACTTTTCCGACTTGAAGAGACATCTCTTTTATAACATTATTCGGAATGATAACGCCAATTGATGATCCTATTTTTACAATCCGGGCTTGCATAGTAATATATCTTTTTTGTTTACTATGCAAATATAAATCATTATAATAAAATTATAATGCAATTTGGTTATTTTAACGTTTTTAACGCATCAACCAACAATTGATTTTCTTTTTCTGTTCCTACTGTGATTCTGATGCAGTCCATACATAGAGAAACTGAATTTCTATTCCGGACAATAATCTCTTTTTCAACCAAATATTTATATGTTTCATTTGCATTTTTTACTTTGACCAAAAGAAAATTTGCATCCGAAGGATATATTTTTTCTACACAAGATAACAAAGATAAGATTTCTTCCAGTTTAATTCTTTCTTCCAGAATTGTTTTTGTCCAATTTTTTATTTGGTCATACTCGCTTAACAATTTCAGTGCATAATGCTGAGTTAATGAGTTGATATTGTATGGATATTTTACTTTGTTAAAAAGGGAGGTTATTTCTTTTGAAGCAAAAGCCATTCCAAGACGTACGCCAGCACTAGCCCATGCTTTGGAAAAAGTTTGGCATACAATCAGGTTTGGATATTGATCCAATTCTTTTAGAAATGAAGGTTGTGAAGAGAAATCAATGTAGGCTTCATCAACAATTACAATTCCGTGAAATAGGTTGATTGTTTTAGTTATTTCATTTCTATCCAAAGAATTACCAGTCGGATTATTGGGAGAACAAAGAAAAATCAGTTTGGTGTTTTGATCACAAACTTTCAATAAATCATCTGCATTGAAGTCAAATTTTTCGTTCAGGAGGACTTCACGATATTCTACATCGTTTGTATTGGCAGCTACTTTATACATTCCATAGGTAGGATCAAGAGCTACTACATTATCAATGCCGGGATTACAAAATATCCTGATTGCCAGATCTATGGGCTCATCGCTTCCGTTGCCCAGCATGATTTGTTCTTTTTCTATACCTTTTATAGTGGAAATTTGTTCTTTAACCTGCCATTGTTTAGGATCCGGATAACGATGGTAAGGTGCATTATATGGACTTTCGTTTGCATCCAGATATACCGAAGCGTTGCCATGAAATTCATCTCTGGCTGATGAGTATGGTTTTAGTTTCCAAATGTTTTTTCTGACTAATTTTTCTAAATTCATTGTATTATACTATTCTTTTTTCCATTTTAACATGAGGTATTCCGACTTCAATGAATTCTTTGCTACGTACTCTGTATCCATATTTTTTATAAAATTCGTCAGCTGTTTTACGCGCATTCATTGTAATTTTTTGAAATCCGATTTCCCGTGCGAGAGCTTCAGCATGTTGCAACATTTGTTCTCCTATTTTTTTCCCTTGAAAAGCGGGGTCTACTGCCATTTGGCGCAATTTTACGATGGTTTCGTCTATTTTGCTAAGGATACAGCAGGCAATGACTTTATCGTCTTCTTTATAATAGCCGATCAAGATATCTTCTTCATCTTTTTGAATATCATTTTCGGTTAATTGTAGTCCTAGCGGCTTACGTAACACTCTGTTGCGTAAGTCGCACATAGACCGGTATGATGGAGATCTGAATGTTATTATATGGATTGACATTTTTTAGTTTTTTAATCTTAAAGAAACAGCATTTTTATGAGCGGTTAAACCTTCATTTTCGGCCATAATTTCAAGTGTTTTTCCTAAGTTCCCGATTCCTCTTCTGGAAATTTCCTGAAAGGTGATTTTTTTAACAAAGCTATCAAGATTCACACCTCCGTATACTCTAGCGTAACCATTGGTGGGCAGAGTATGATTGGTTCCCGAAGCATAATCTCCTGCACTTTCCGGAGTATAGTGCCCTAAAAATACGGACCCTGCATTAACAATTTGTTCGGATAACTCCCAATAATCTTCTGTTTCTATGATCAGATGTTCGGGAGCATATGCATTGGTAAAGTCTATAATTTCTTCATTATCCTTTAATAGAATAACTTTACTGTTTTCCAATGTTTTAGCAGCTATATCTCTACGGGTAAGAAATGATAATTGGGCTATTATTTCTCTTAATACTTTGTCTATCAATCTCCTGGAAGTTGTAATCAATATAACCTGGCTATCTCCGCCGTGTTCTGCCTGAGATAATAAATCTGCTGTTACAAATGCCGGATTGGCGGTATCGTCGGCAATGATTAAGACTTCGGAAGGACCTGCCGGCATGTCAATTGCCACATCCTTCAGACTAACCATTCGTTTGGCTGCGGTTACATATTGATTTCCCGGGCCGAATATTTTATATACTTTAGGAACTATATCTGTTCCGTATGCCATAGCAGCAATTGCTTGTACTCCACCGAGTTTGAATATTTTATGTATTCCGGCTACTTTGGCTGCATATAGTATGACGGGATTGATATTTCCTTCTTTATTGGGGGGTGTACATAATACAATCTCATCACAACCTGCGATTTTAGCAGGAATACCTAACATGAGTACTGTGGAGAATAATGGCGCTGTTCCTCCGGGTACATATAATCCTACTTTTTCTATTCCAACTGATTTTTGCCAGCATACTACACCTGGCATTGTTTCTATTTTTTTTACTTCTATTTGTTGGGACAGATGGAAAGTTTCTATGTTTTTCCGGGCTACTTCGATTGCAGCTTTCAATTCGCTGGAAACAGATTTTTCTGCGAATTGAATTTCCTCTTCGGTAACTTGTAATGATTTGAGTTGTACTTTATCGAATACAACTTCGTATTCGAATAATGCTTGGTCTCCACGAAGGCGTACATCATCTAAAACCATGTTTACCATTCCAGATAGTGCAGAGTCGTCAATTGCCGGACGACTCAAGATTTCATTCCAATCTTTTCTTTGAGGGTTCCATATTGTTTTCATAAAAAAATCAAATAATCATTTTTTCAATGGGTATGACCAAGATACCTTCAGCTCCAGCTTGTTTTAGTTTCCCGATGATTTCCCAGAATCGTTTTTCGTCAATAACCGAATGGATTGAACTCCAACCATCCTGAGCCAAAGGGAGCACTGTAGGGCTTTTCATGCCAGGCAGAATTTTAAATATCTCGTCCAACTTGTCATTGGGGGCATTTAATAATATATATTTTTTATCTTCAGCTGTTTTAACAGCTGATATTCTGAAGATCAATTCATCAAGAATTTTTGTCTTTTCTTTACTTAATGATTTGTTTCCTATCAATAACGCTTCAGACTGCAAAATAGTTTCAACTTCTTTTAAATGATTGCTGATTAAAGTGCTTCCGGAGCTTACAATGTCAAAGATTGCATCGGCTAATCCGATGCCCGGAGCAATTTCAACAGAACCTGTAATTACATGAACGTCAGACTTAATTGCATTTTTCTTTAGAAAATCTTTTAGTATTTCGGGGTAAGAGGTAGCTATTTTTTTCCCTGAAAACCAACTCAAGTTATTGTATTCTTCTTCTTTGGGGATTGCTAATGAAAGCCTGCATTTACTAAATCCCAATCGTTTTACGATTGATATATTTTGTTTTTTTTCCTGGACTTCATTTTCGCCGACAATTCCTACATCAGCTATTCCGTTGGCTACTGATTGAGGAATATCGTCGTCTCGAAGGAATAATAATTCTACCGGAAATGTAGTGGAAGGGGCTAACAGACTACGTTTACCCTGTGAGGTGAGTTTGATTCCAGCTTCTTCTAATAATTTCATTGTTTCTTCAAACAATCGTCCCTTGGACTGAACAGCAATTCTAAGCATATTTTTAATAGTAAAAAGGCCTACTTTTCCTTAATGGTGTATGCCTTTTTGATTCATATTATAAAAACGACACAAGTCCACCACGATTTTTTAAACGAAAAATGGGTGACTATAATATGTTGGTTATTCAAAAATTGTCTATATGTTACCTAAAACTTATCTACAAAGATAAGGTAATTTATTAACTAAAAAAGTGATTTAGAATATTTTTTTGAATATTTGTAATAAATTGTTTTTTAACTCAGGAAGATTGATTGATTCTCCAGTTTCTTTTTGAATAGAAGTAACTCCCTTATCTTGGAATCCACAGGGATTTATCAATTGGAAGTAATCAAGATCGGTGTTTACATTGAGGGCAAATCCGTGCATACTAATATACCTGCTGCATCGCACGCCGATTGCACAGATTTTCCGTGCTTTCGTTTTTTCATTTGCATCTAACCATACTCCGGTAGCTCCCGGCATTCTCATTCCGGAGATACCATATTCTGCTAAAAGTAGTATGATAGCGTCTTCCAGACAATCAATGTATTTTTTTAATCCTAATTTAAAAAACTCAAGGTCGAAGATGGGATAACCTACCAGTTGTCCTGGGCCATGATATGTCATATCACCTCCTCTGTCAACAGGATAAAAGGCAACTCCTTTTTTATTAAGGAAAGTTTCGGGATAAAGTAAGTTTTCGTATTTACCGCTCTTACCGACAGTAATTACATGTGGATGTTCACAAAATATTAAATTATTCTCAACTTGTTGTTGATTTAATTTGTTATTCAGTGCTTTTTCAAATATTTGTTGTTGTTGATGGTATGCCTTGTCATAGGGGATTAATCCCCAATCAACTAAAGTGAAGCTCTCCATTTTTTTCTTTTTTTTGTGGAAGGTTTTTCTTTTTGTTCTTCTAAATCTTTTCCGAAGTCAACTTTCATTATTTTTCCCATCAATGAAATGATTTGACTTTGACGTTTCAATAAATACGGAGAGGGTTTTGCTGAATTGAATTTTCTCGGATTCGGCAGGGATGCTGCAATCAAGGCAGCTTGAGGCGATGTCAGATTAATAGCCTGTGTGTTAAAATGAGCTTGGGCAACAGCTTCTGCCCCATATATTCCGTTTCCCATTTCAATGGAATTTAAATAAACTTCCATGATTCTTTTTTTGCCCCAAACAAATTCTATCAGTACGGTAAAGTAAACTTCAAGTCCTTTTCTTATATACGATTTTCCAGGCCAGAGAAAAACATTTTTGGCTGTCTGTTGGCTGATTGTACTGGCGCCTCTTTCCCGTTTACCCAGTTTGGCTTCTCTTTGCGCTACTTTAATTTGTTTAAAATCAAAGCCGTTGTGTGCCATATACAAATTATCTTCAGATGCTACCACTGCTTGTACCAAGTATTGGGAAATGTCCTCGATCGGAACCCATTTATGTTCCAATTTAATGGGTTGGTCATCTTTTGCTTGTTCATACATGCGTATAAACATCAGGGGGGTATAATAAACCGGTATAAATTTGTATAAGATAACCATTGCTAAACTAAGGACAAATAGAAACAGGATGGTATTTCTCAGAAATATAAGTATTTTTTTCCCTATTCTCATTCAGTAGTTTTTGTTGTTGTTAATCTTATGGCAAAGATAGTATAAAATTTTCAATGACTTACTCTAAATTATAACCGCGTAGAGGTTACATGTAGGTTGATTTATTTTATGCAACACACCTATAATTCTCGATTTTTATATAAATTTGCAAAAACAAATTAACATATGACCTAAATGACAGATAAGGGTAAAAATGAACTGATTCTGATCAGTATTTCCGGCGAAGACAGGCCGGGAGTTACAGCTGCATTAACTGAAATTCTTGCTAAGTACAATGCTATGATTCTGGATATCGGACAGGCTGATATTCATAATATGCTCTCATTGGGAATACTTTTTCAATCAATGAAAGGGGATGCCGGTGAAATTTTGAAAGAATTGCTTTTTAAAAGTTACGAGTTAAAAGTTCATATTGTATTTCGTCCCATTACAGAAGAAGAATATTCAAACTGGGTCGGCTTACAAGGGAAAAACCGTTACATTATTACACTTTTAGGCAGAAAACTAACTGCCAAACAAATTGCGGCCATTACAGGCATTGTCAGCGAACAAGGGCTTAATATTGATGATATTAAACGTCTTACAGGACGTATTCCTTTGGATGAAACCATACGTACACCTAAGGCCAGCGTGGAATTTTCCGTGAGAGGTAATCCTAAAAACATCGAGGAAATGCAGCGGAAATTTATGGATATTTCGTCTGAATTGGAAATGGATATTTCTTTTCAGGAAGAGAGTATGTTCAGACGCACCCGCCGCCTAATATGCTTTGATATGGATTCTACATTGATTAAAACTGAAGTGATAGATGAATTAGCCGTGCGTAATGGGGTAGGAGACAGGGTTAAGGAAATAACAGAATCAGCTATGCGTGGTGAAATAGATTTTACGGAAAGTTTCAGACAACGAGTAGCTTTGTTGAAAGGTTTGGACATTTCCGTTATGCAGGAGATCGCAGAAAATTTACCTATTACAGAAGGAGTTGACCGATTGATGAAGGTCTTGAAAAAAATTGGCTTCAAAATTGCTATTTTATCAGGAGGATTTACTTATTTCGGCAACTATCTCAAGCAACGGTATAATATTGATTATGTTTATGCAAATGAGTTAGAGATCGAAAACGGCGTATTAACCGGAAGTTACCTGGGAGATGTAGTCGATGGCAGAAGAAAAGCCGAATTATTGCGTTTAATCGCTCAGGTAGAAAATGTGGACATCAGACAAACAGTCGCCGTAGGTGATGGAGCCAATGATCTCCCCATGATAAGCATCGCCGGTTTGGGAATCGCTTTTCACGCCAAACCCAAGGTAAAGGAAAATGCCAAACAATCGATTTCTACCATTGGACTGGATGGTATTTTATATTTTCTTGGATACAAAGATTCCCATATTGATGAGATATAGCCTGAAAATCTCATATATTTACCAATGAACACAAAAACTTTAGTTCTTTTCTTAACCTTTACTTTGGCCTTATTTATTTCCTGTAAAGAAAAAAGTGGGGTCAATCTTCGTATAAAAAAGGATGACTTTTCTTTGCTGAAAGATAGCGGAGAAATCACAGTTATTACTTTATCCGGTTCAACGTCCTATTTTATATACAAAGGAGAACCAATGGGTTACGAGTATGAATTGATCCGTGATTTTGCCGAATCCAATAACCTGAAATTAAAGATCAAAGTGGCGGAAAATGTAACCCGTCTTCCTGATATGCTATTAGCGGGAGAAGGTGATGTAATTGCATATAATATACCAATAACCAATGAATTGAAGAAAAAAATACTATATTGTGGAAGAGAAACTATTACCCGTCAGGTGTTAGTACAAAGATCAACGAAAAAAGATACTATATTAAACGATGTAACCCAGCTCATAGGCAAAAGTGTTTGGGTGAAACATGGTACTAAATATTACGACAGACTTTTTAATCTGAATGAGGAATTAGGAGGTGGAGTTATCATAAAAGACATTGAAAAAGACACGGTTACAACTGAAGATCTGATCGGAATGGTTTCAGACGGAACGATTCCTTATACGGTAAGTGACGATGTGAGCGCCAAATTGAACAAAACTTATTATTCAAATATCAATATTGATCTGGTTTTAAGTCATCCGCAAAGATCTTCATGGGCAGTTCGGAACACATCTCCGGCTTTGGCCAATGCTTTGAACAGGTGGTTTGAAAAGAATGTTGATGCTCCGAAATACAAATCTATTATCAAACGTTATTTTGAAATGAGCAAAAGCATAGAAGAAACTGAGGATATGCCTCTTCCGGTCATAACAAAAGGAAAAATTTCTCCATATGACCAGATATTCCAGAAATATGCTCCAACCATTCATTGGGATTGGGAGTTAATAGCTTCTATTGCTTATCAGGAATCCAGATTCGACACTACAGGTGTATCCTGGGCCGGCGCTGTGGGTTTGATGGGTTTGATGCCAAAAACGGCCGAAGCATTCGGAATTACTTCTGAAGAAAGGACAAATCCTGAAAAATCTGTTATGGCTTCTGTTTTATATATCAAAAGAGTTGGGCAGTCATTTACCAGTATACCAGCTAAAGAAGAGAAAATCAAATTTATTCTGGCGGCATATAATGCGGGGATCGGTCATGTTTTTGATGCCCGAGCATTGGCGCGGAAATATGGAAAAGATCCTGACATTTGGGATGGTAACGTGGAAGAATATGTCAGGCTGAAAAGCAACCCCGAGTATTACAATGACTCTGTTTGCAAAAATGGTTATTTGCGTGGAAGAGAAACTGTTGAGTATGTAACTCAGGTAATGCGCCGGTATGAATACTATAAAAGCCGCTTAGATAAAAAATGAGGAACAAGTTTACCTGTTTAATGGGGTATTATATATTTGATTCAAAATTGCACAAGCTGTTTCTACATTATTAATATGATCGATGGTTATTACACGCCGGTTGTTAACCTCTCTTAATTGACAGTTTTTGTAGTTTTCCTGGATATATTGTATGATTTTCCCGAAAGCATCGCTTTGATAAAAAGGAGATTCTGCATAATTTACTAAATACAGGTGCATCTTCCCCATTTTTAAAATAACTTTTTCTGCACCTAGTTTTTTAGAAACTCTTTTTAGGCGCACAACACGGATGAGTTCTTTCCCTTCTTTGGGTATCTTTCCGAAACGATCTTCAAGTTTGAAAATGAATTTTTCTATGTCCATTTCACTTTCCAGAGAATCTAATTCTTTATATAATAGGATTCTTTCGGAATCATTCCGAATATAATTAGCCGGAAATAAAAGTTCCATGTCACTGTCGATCACCGTATCTTTTACATAGTTTTCGCCGCTATTGGTTTGGTCATCATCTTTATATAATTCGGAAAACTCTTCGTTTTTCAGTTCCTGTACAGCTTCTTCCAGAATTTTTTGGTAGGTTTCGTACCCCATGTCTGCGATAAAACCACTTTGTTCGTCGCCTAACATATTTCCGGCTCCACGAATATCCAAATCCTGCATGGAAATGTGAATACCGCTTCCTAATCCTGAAAAATTTTCAATAGCCTGTAAACGCCTTCTGGATTCGAGAGTTAACATGTGTAATGGAGGAGCCAGAAGATAACAAAATGCTTTCCTGTCACTTCTCCCTACACGTCCTCTTAATTGATGCAAATCGCTTAATCCGAAATTATGAGCATTATTTACAATGATGGTATTGGCATTGGGGATGTCTATTCCATTTTCTATAATTGTTGTTGCAATTAATACATCATATTGGTATTTAATAAAATCGGAAACAATTTTTTCCAGTTTGTCTGATTTCATTTGTCCATGGCCGACGGCAATGCGGGCATCCGGGACTATTTTTTTGATAAGTAATTCTGTTTCATAAATATTCTGGACACGGTTATTAATGATAAAAACCTGTCCTTCCCGGCTCATTTCAAAATTAATGGCTTCTTTGATTATCGTTTCATTGAAAGTATGTATTTCGGTTTGAACCGGCCGGCGATTGGGCGGAGGTGTCATGATAGATGATAAATCCCTGGCACCCATCAAACTAAACTGTAATGTGCGTGGAATGGGAGTTGCCGTAAGTGTTAATACATCAACATTTATTTTGATATGTTTTAATTGGTCTTTTACGTTGACTCCGAATTTTTGTTCTTCATCAATAATTAGCAGACCTAAATCTTTGAATTTTACGTCTTTACTAACAATTCGATGTGTCCCTATCAGAATATCGATTTTACCTTCTTTCAGGTCTTCAAGGGTGCTCATTACCTTCGCATGGGTTTTGGTACGTGAAATATAATCGATTGTACAGGGGAAATCTTCAAGCCTTTTTTTGAATGTTTGATAGTGTTGATATGCTAATAAAGTGGTGGGAACTAAAACAGCTACTTGTTTATTGTCGGCCACCGCTTTGAAGGCTGCCCGGATGGCCACTTCTGTTTTTCCGAATCCTACGTCTCCGCATATGAGCCTGTCCATCGGGCGATCTTTTTCCATATCGCTTTTCACGTCTTCAGTGGCTTTTAATTGATCCGGGGTATCTTCATAAGTAAAAGAAGCCTCTAATTCCTGTTGAAGATATGAATCAGGAGAAAAAGCAAAACCTTTCTCAGCTCTTCGTTTGGAATATAATATGATTAAATCGCGGGCAATGTCCTTGACTTTCGATTTGGTACGTTCTTTTACTGTTTCCCATACGCCACTGCCTAGCTTGTTAAGTTTGGGAGGTTCTCCCTCTTTTCCCCTGAATTTGGATAATTTATGGAGCGAATGAATGCTTACAAAAATAATATCATCATTTTGATAGATTAGTTTGATGACTTCCTGCATTTTACCGTTTATTTCCGTGCGAATCAGTCCTCCGAATTTTCCTACACCATGATCTACATGGATAATATAATCTCCTATTTGAAACTGAGTGATTTCTTTTATTGAAATAGCCAGTTTCCCGGTGTTGATTTTATCTGTTTTGAGATTATACCTGTGAAAACGGTCAAAAAGTTGATGGTCAGTGAAAAAACATAATTTAAAATCTATGTCATAAAAACCTTCATGGATAGTTTTTGAAACAGGAATGAAAGAAATATTATCTCCTCTATCTTCAAAAATAGCTTTTATTCTGTCAATTTGTTTTTGACTGTCACTTAATATATAAAGTTTGTATCCTTCAAGTAAAAATTGAGAAAAAGCATCACTGATCAGATTGAAGTTTTTATGAAAAGGTATTTGCGACCTGACGTTAAATTGAATATTAACATGTGAAGGTAACGTTTCTTCATATTTTCCGGAATGACTCAGGTATATCGTCTTAAAATCGGGAATCTGAAGATGAAAATCTTCAGCTGTAATCAGGTGGGCTCTGATTTCTTCAATTGTTTGAAACATTTCTTCGTTCTGAAGTATGGGTTCTTCGTTCCACAAAGAGGCTATTCTTTCATGAACCCAAAAACGATCACGGAAAACCACAATTAATTCTTCCGGCAGATAGGATAGGAGGGACGAGTTTACATTTCCTGTTTTTCCCGGAATAATATAAAATTCTTCTATTCTGTCTTCTGACAATTGGGTTTCGACATCGAAAGTCCGGATACTTTCTACTTCATCTCCGAAAAAATCGATCCGGTAAGGATATTTGCTTGAATAAGAAAATACATCGATAATGGAACCTCTTACGGCAAATTGACCGGGTTCATATACAAATTCCACGCGGTCAAAGCCATATGTATAAAGTGTTTCTTCTACAAAAATACTGTCAACTTTTTCATTTTTGCTGATTTTCAGCGTATTTTCCTGTAAACTGTCTTTTGATATGACTTTTTCGGCCAAAGCTTCCGGATAACTAACCACAACGCAAGGGCTTTGTGATTTTTGCAGCTTACTTAAAACTTCCGTTCTCAATATGTTACTGGCCGGATCTTCTTGCCCGTAACGTATAGCACGTCTGTATCCGGATGGAAAAAAGAAAATCTTTTCTTCTCCAATCAATTGACAAAGATCATGATAAAAATATCCGGCATCTTCCGCATCATTCAAAACACATAAGGTATGCTTTTCCATTGATTTAAAAACGGAAGAAACAACAAAACTTCCGGAAGAACCGGCCAGCCCTTCTAAGAAAATATTTCTGGACCGGTCATTTTTTAAAGCAAAAATAGTTGCCTTCACACCAGGGTGTGAAGCATACAATTCCAATAATGATTTAATTTCCAATTTTCATAAAATTTGTTACAAAAATAATGATAATAGTCAAAACTTTGTATATTTGATGTTCTGTTTAATGCTTAATGTTTATGGTTTAAGATCAATCGTCTGATTTTCAATATTAAACATTCAAACTTCGACAATATTATTATAAACTATTTTGAAATATACTCATGTCTGACAGTATCGTAATTATTCCGACTTATAATGAAAAAGAGAATGTTGAAAACATTATAAGAGCTATCTTTTTACTGCCTCAGGCATTTGATATCCTGATTATTGATGATGGTTCTCCCGATGGTACTGCAGAGATTGTCAAAGACTTACAACAAATATTTCCGGAACAATTATTTCTGATTCAAAGAACAGGTAAGCAAGGGCTTGGGACTGCTTATATCTGTGGATTTAAATGGTCTATTGAGCATAATTATGATTTCATCTTTGAGATGGATGCTGATTTTTCGCACAATCCTGATGATTTGCCCCGGTTATACGATGCATGCATGGAGGGGGCTGATGTGGCCATCGGTTCCAGGTATGTTTCTGGTGTAAACGTGGTGAACTGGCCGATCGGCAGGGTCTTGATGTCTTATTTTGCTTCCAAATATGTTCAATTGATTACAGGATTGAAGATAGCGGATACAACGGCCGGATTTAAATGTTATCGACGAAAAGTGCTTGAAACCATAGAATTAGATAGAATACGTTTCAAAGGATATGCTTTCCAGATTGAAATGAAATTTACCGTTTATAAATGTGGTTTTACATTAAAAGAAGTACCGATTATATTTATCAACAGAGAATTAGGCGTTTCAAAAATGAATGGTTCTATTTTTGAAGAGGCTCTGTTCGGAGTGATTCAAATGAAGTTATCGAGTTTTTTTAGAAAATACCCTCAAAAGAATTGACAATTGTCAATTGTATAATTATGTTACTAATAAAAAATGGGCTGATAGTTAATGAAAGCCAAAAATTCAAAGCATCCGTTTTAATTGAAGGAGAAAGAATTAAGGATATATATATAAATGAAATTCCGGATTCTATACTTCAAACTGCTGAAATAATTGATGCGGAAGGATGCTACCTTTTCCCGGGAATAATTGATGATCAGGTTCACTTCAGGGAACCGGGGTTGACGCATAAAGCAGATATCCATAGTGAAACCCGTGCAGCAGTAGCAGGTGGAGTTACTACTTTCATGGATATGCCGAATACCAATCCTCAAACAACTACTGTCGATGAGTTGAACCGGAAGTTTGACCGTGCTGCTGAAACTTCGTTAATCAACTACACTTTTTTCATCGGGGCAACCAATGATAATCTGGATGAATTGCTGAAACCGGAAGCCAAACGTGCTGCAGCAATCAAAATTTTCATGGGTTCTTCTACCGGCAATATGTTGGTAGACAAGAAAAGCACTTTGGAAAAGATCTTTGCAGAGACAGATATGATGATTGCTACCCATTGTGAAAGTGAAGAGGTTATTAAAAGGAATATCTCCTATTACACAGGGAAATACGGACAGGATTTGGATATTTCCTATCATGCGAAAATTAGAGATGAAGAAGCTTGCTTTACTTCTTCCTTAGAGGCTGTAGAGCTTGCCCGGAAATACAATTCCAGATTACATATTTTCCATTTATCAACAGCCAAGGAGTTATCTTTATTGGAAAGTAAGCCTTTAAAAGAGAAGAGGATTACCGCTGAAGTTTGTGTTCATCACCTTTGGTTTTGTGATGAAGATTATCCACGTTTGGGAAACAAAATCAAATGGAATCCTTCGATAAAGACAAAGAATGATATGTTGGCTTTGAGACAGGGATTACTGGATGGAAAACTGGATATTGTTGCCACAGATCATGCCCCTCATTTATGGAGTGAAAAAGAAGGTTCCTGCCTGAAAGCTGCATCAGGAGGACCGATGGTACAACATTCTTTGGTTGCCATGCTGGAATTATCCAAACAAGGTATTCTCCCTATTGAAACAGTAATTGAAAAAATGTGTCATGCTCCTGCAGATTTGTTTAATATCAAAGACCGGGGCTATCTTCGCAAAGGCTATTATGCCGATTTGGTTTTAGTTCGTCCGGAACAACGTTGGACCGTTGCGAAAGAAAATATATTATACAAATGCGGATGGTCGCCTTTGGAAGGGCAAATATTTTCTCATACTGTACTTAAAACTTTTGTCAATGGACAAATGGTTTATGATAATGGCGTTTTTGATGAAAATGCCAGAGGAAAGGAAGCGGAACTTTGTTATACTTTATAAGTTTTATGTAAAACTTAGAACGTGTAACGTACAATGTAAAACTTAAAGAAGAATGCAAGTAAAAGAACTCAGAATCGGAAGTATTATTCTATACAAAGAACATCAATGCAGAGTAAGCGGTTTGTCTGAAGATGGAACGGTGACAGCTATGTCCGGAGAACAAACATTCTCCATGCCGGTTTCATCCTATACACCGGTTAAAATAACAGAAGAGATTTTGCTTGGATTGGGTTATCAGAAACATCCTTTTTTGCCGGAAAGTTATTCGAAAAAGTACCCCTTATATACATTAATCATTGATGAAAATCCCGATAAAAGCTATTTTGTCGGCTTCGATGACGACACCAGTAATTACATCAATCAGGAATCCATTGCCTATTTGCATGAATTGCAAAATTTGCTTGATGTCGTTGCCGGTACATGAAGTACTTCATCGACCGACACACAAGTGGTGCATCGATAGCTTGGATAAAATACCTCCTCTTGTTTTTGATAACATAAAACGCCAGTTCAAGAACATGATAAACAGGTTTCCAGTAAACACCCGTACTTTCCATCGCTACATGGGTTATCCCGTTGCTTAATAACCATTCTTTCAATTCTGTCAAAGAACTCGTAAATGTTCCGAACTCACGTGTCTGAGCCAGTAGACCTTCGCCACTAATAGTGGCAACAACTAATTTTTTGTGTACGTCGATCCCGCATCCGGGTGACCACTTGTGGAAATGATACTGTGTCCATCGCTATGATTTTTATGGTGAACCACAAATGTAGCGATTTCTACAATTTTCATAACCTTTGACGACCTGTTAGGTCATGGAGGTTTCATGTCATGTATTTTGCATAAATGGAAAGGGTTGCCCGAGAAATAGGTTAAAAACTGCCGGAGGAAACGAAACGTGCTATTAATCCACTTTTAAGATAGCCTCATAAGCTCTGGTGTGTATTTGTAAATATCAAATAATTTTCACATTAATATTAAGAATATGTTATAAAACATAATAAATGCTTTGTATTTAATATATAATTATCATTATTTTTGCAAAATCAAAAATATAACATGATAATTCTATGAAAAAACTAATTGTCATTCTTGTATTCATCCAATGTTTCACAAGCATCTACGGACAGCATATATTAAAAAACAACCTGAATATGCTCCGTCCGGATGATGTCATCATCAAACAACAGGTGAGTTATAAAGATCCTGGCCGTTCGGGTGAAAACGTTTTGTGGGATTTCAGCAAACTGAATACCGAAAACGAAGAATACAAACTGCAATACTCTTCCCGTGGAGATTCAGTAATTGTCGGTACCGAACACCGGACGATGTACTATTACTCCCTTTCCAACGACTCCTTGTTGTTATGGGGTTACGAAAACCCCACCACTATCATGACCAATGAGTTACCGGAGTTATTAATGAAATTCCCGGTCAACTACAAAGATCAAAGAGAAACTTATTACAATGGCAACGGCAAGTATTGCGACCGCCTGTCTATTTCCGCTATGGGAATCATCACCTCCGAAGCCGATGCTTATGGTATGATGATCCTGCCCAATAAAGATACTTTGAAAAATGTGATCCGTGTTCGCACCTTCAAACGCATTGCGGAGGAAACGAAACCATTGATGTTCTGTCATCCTGTGCTTGATGCGGGATCCCCTGAAACAACAGGAGTATCATCTGACAGCATCAATTTTCGCATGGCCAACGACAGCCTCACCCTCGAAGTCGAAACCTTCCGTTGGTACTCCAAAGGCTACCGCTACCCGATCTTCGAAACAGTGAGAAGCTCAGTCAACCGCAAGAGTAGTGAAAGTGAACAGGAATATTTCAATGTGGCCTTCTTCTATCCGCCACAAGATCATTATTACCTGGAGGAAGATGAAGCCAACCTGGCAGAATTACAAAATGATTCCGTAGGGGTTGATAACATCAACCCGGATAATGCAAACCCGTGGAAAGACCTGACCTACAATATTTACCCCAATCCTGTTATTGCCAACCTTGACATAGAATTATTACTTCCTGAACCTGCAAATATCCAAATCCAACTCACCGACCGGCAAGGCCGGGTGATGCTGAAAGAAAACTGGGGACCTCAACCCACCGGACTATTATCCAGACAGATTTACATGGCTCCGTATGTCAGAGGGGAGTATGTATTGAATATATGGCTGGATGGGGTTGGAGTGAGTGAGAAGATTTTAAAAAGATAATATAAATTTTGTGATCTAAAATATTATAGTAATTTTGCAAAAGGATTCCGTAGTTTAAGATTTAAAACACAAAGCTCAAAAGCCCCATGGTTGTGAGTTCAATCCTCACCGGAATCCTATCTTTTCTAAATTACTATAACGGTTTTTCCAACATTAAAAACAACATTTACATGAACCGTTATACTCGTAGAAAATTTCTTAAAACAATAGGATTAGGTGTTGGAGGTTTACTAGTATCTTCATCCATATTAAAAGCATCCTCTTTATCTTCTTCCAATAATAAAGAAGATAAAAAAACGCTATTACAAGAAAATGCACATGAAAACTTCTATCGTCGCCAATATGATAAAGCAGAGATATTATATAAACAATACATCAATTTATATCCTCAGGATATTGTTGGCTATGATGGGCTTGCCAAAGTTTATGGTGCTAAACAAAAACAATTAGAAATCGTAGAATTATATCAATCTGCATTACAATTAAATTCGTTGAATCCCATTTTTTATGATCGCTTAGCCAGAGCGATGAATGCTTTAAGCTTGGGAAACAGGAAACAAGAACAAGCTTTTGTTTCAACATCAGGAAAAACATTCCTGTTGGCATCTTCCGCTTTATTATACCTACAAGCTATAGAAATAGATCACACAAAAAAATATTTGTATGAGGGATTGCTGGATACAAAGCATTGTTTGGAGAAGAAGAATGCACAATTGAGTAAAACCGGACAACCAACATTGGAATTTTCTAATGATTTGTCATCCAAAATTGCAACAGTAACAAAAAATTATGAAAATATTTGGAAGCAAACACGAACACAGCAATCAAATAAAGGAAAAATAACAAATAATCTTTCCCAGTCACTGGGAAAAATAAAAGAAAAAAAGAGAAGGATCCTTTATTTTGATGATGAAAAACGTTGTCGGGAAAAATCCATTTCAAAAAAGAAAAATGAATTCATCTATCCATTTTTAGTACAATCCATTAAAGAAAATAAAATAGAGAATGCCGAAGAATATTTCAATCAAATAGATGACTCTGTCTATAAAGATACTTATTCTCAATTTCTATTGACAAAACTATACAAAAAGAATCAAGCATATGCCAAACTAATCAATCTCCGGAAAAAAGAAGAAAGTGATTCACTCTGGAGTAAACTTAATTTAGCACAATCTTATGCTCTGGATGGGATAAAAAATAAAAATACAACACAATTAAACCTGGCTTTGAACTTTTATCAGCAGGCTATACAATATGAAGAATATACAACTCGAAACACAAAAGCAATCGGAGCATTATATAAGGGCATTGCTATTTGCTATTTTGGCAAAAAGGAATCGGAACAAGGAAGAAATATTCTACAAACAGGATTAAAGCTTCTTCCTCCAACCAGTGGAGTAGCATTATCCCTATTGATCGAGTATGCAGAAAGTTATGCTCAACAAAATTCTATCAATGAAGCAGAAGAAATCCTACTTCATTTATCTGGTGAAAATACTTCAATTGTAATACAAAATAATGAATTTGTCGAAACTTATATAAAAGAAAGAGAATCCCAAATTGAATGGGAACAAAAAAATAATGTTGAAGAATGGAGAAAAGAATTAAAAAAGGCAAGACAATTAAGAAAGATCAAGCAAAGAAAAATAGTCAATCAACAATTACCAACTCCTGATAAGCTAAAAGCGTCTTATGCTTTAGCTAATATTTATAAAAAGAAAAAGCTGAATAATAAATTTGGGAATGTTCTCAGATATATAGAAAAAGAAAATCCGGGAAATGCATTTGTAAGCAAAAGAAGAAGAACAATCTAAAAACTGAATATATGAATGCAATTTCAAAATATATAATTTTATTTTTCTTATTGTTTGGTATCAACGAATTAATCGCCCAGAAAATCTATATCAATCAAGTCTTTTATGATAGTCCTTTGGATGAAAATAAATATAAGTATGACTTGAAGGAACACCATAATGGAGAATTTATTGAGTTATATA
This sequence comes from Bacteroidales bacterium, assembly GCA_031553435.1. Taxonomy (GTDB): domain Bacteria; phylum Bacteroidota; class Bacteroidia; order Bacteroidales; family Azobacteroidaceae; genus JAVBLQ01. The sequence goes on from JAVBLQ010000045.1 coordinate 29,441, forward strand.
ATCCCTCTCCAAATGCAGTAGATATTTCCGGATACTCATTAAAAGGGATGGAGGCCTATGAAGTATATAAATTTCCCTTAGGAACAACTTTCCCTCCTAAAACCTACTTGATTGTTGCATATAAGCATGCTCTTAATAAATTTAGATTAAAGCATCTGTTCCCTGATATAAGTGATCTTGAAAACCAGGGATTGGTTTATTATCAAAATAATATTATTCTAAATAACAAAGGAGAAGAAATTTTTTTAATGGATCGTGACAGGGTAGTTATTGATAGAATGTCTTATAATGGAACTTCCGATGGTGTTCTTTTTGCTCATAATGGTGCCGGTCGTCCCTCCCATTTATGTCTTGCCCTGCATAGACATGCAGTCTCCAGAGATGGTGACGGAAATGGTATTTTCAAGGAATCTGACTGGACTCATGGACCAGTTAAACCTCTAGAAACTAAAATCCACCCATTTTTTGCAGATGATGAAGGATCTATCAACAGTATTGACGGTCAAAACTATATCCATATTCGTAGTATGCTAAACTCCGGAGGGACAGAGTATATCGACAATATCCGGTATCTCGATGGGTTGGGTCGTCCAAAACAAACTGTACAAAGAAAAACTGGTCCCAATTGGGAAGATATAGTTGATTTTCAAGAATATGACGAACTGGGACGAAAATCTAACACATGGTTGCCCGGAGCAGTTTCCAATAATAACGGAGCTTTTGTTTCTGATCCTCGTCAAAAGATCAAAGATTCCTACGATGGCGACAAAAATCCATACACGAAAACTGTTTATGAAGTATCACCATCAAATAGAATCATAGAGCAATATGGTCCCGGACAAGATTGGCACACTGGAAAAAAATCTATCGCCATATCTTATTTAACCAATGACAAATCTGACAGTCTGATATGCAAGTATTACTTTGTCTCCGGAAATAATCTGGTGAAAAACAATAATTATGTTGAATCACAACTATATATTACCAGGACTTCTGATGAAGACGGCAACGCTACCTTTGAATTTAAGGATAAACTTGGGCAAACGATTTTAACCCGCCAAAGAAATAACAAGATAAACCATGACACCTACTATGTCTATGATGTTTTTGGAGATTTGCGTTATGTTTTACCCCCTTTGGCTTCCGACGAATTAACCACTGATCATCTTGACTACAATACCTCGACACCTGCAATCGATCGTTATGGTTATTACTATCTATATGATCAACGCCGTCGTTGTGTCACAAAAAAACTGCCGGGTTGTGAGCCTACTCATTACATGTACGACTATGCCGACCAGTTGATTTTTTCCCAGGATGGCGAACAGAGGAAAAAAAATGAATGGTTCTTCTCAATCCCTGATGTCCTGGGTCGAATAGCCATAACGGGGATATGCAAGTCACCGATTGTTTACCATAATGAGGTTGCCAAAGCTATCTACGCACCTCATCACTCTGGATTTCTTTCCTCCTTCTATTCGATAGATGGGATAGATTTTGAAGGAACAACAAAAATATTGACAGTGAGTTACTATGACAATTATCATTATCTGTCGAGACTGGGCACAACATTGCAAAATCAACTATCCTACAATGAACAAGCAGATTATGGCAAGCAATATATAAATACGACCGATCCCGAATTCTCCTCCATTGGGTTGCTGACCGGAACCCGAACAGAATTACTGGATAACAGCGGCTCATCTTTGTATACAGCCATGTATTATGATAATAAAGGAAGAACTATTCAACAAAAATCTGCCACTCACCTGGGGGGATTCGAGTATGAATATGTCAAATATAATTTCACCAATCAGCCTGAAAAATGTTACAAAAAACACATTTCCGAACATCATCGCTTCAATATTTGTAATCATGAGAATGATATATTGGATGAGACCTTCTCATACGAATACGATCATGCAGGACGTTTGAAAAAGACTTTTCATAACGGCAAACTGGTGGAAGAACTCGCTTACAATAAACTGGGACAAGTTCATCAAAAAAAACAATCGAATATACTCGACACGGAATACACTTACAATATCCGTGGCTGGACTAAAGAAATAAAAGAAAAAAATACTGGATTCGAACAAATATTATTCTATCAGGATAATCCATACAATAAATTATACAATGGCAACATTTCTTCCATAGAATATGGATATAGTATTGACGCAACAAGAAAATTCAATTATCGCTATGACCAATTGAACCGTTTATTGTATTCGTCGGAATCCAGAGGGCCGCTCTCAATAACCGAAGAATCCTTTGAATATGATAAACATGGCAATCAGAAAATCATCTTCAGGATGTTCAATTCACGCGTGACGGATGCGATATCCTTGTCTCATAGAGGAAATCAACTCTCTAATCTGAGCAATGAGTATCCTGATATGAATGGAGTTGACTACACAGAATATCCTACTGAATCGGCTAGCTTTTCCTATAACTCCAATGGAGCATTAATTTCAGATTCCGGACGTGAAATCGTAGCCATCCGCTATAATTTACTAAATTTGCCGGATACGATCCAGTTCAAAAACGGCAATGCTATTTACTATAGCTATTCAGCTACAGGACAAAAGTTGCGGACAAAACATATAATAGCAAAAACGGGCATTGTTGTGCCAATGGGTCAGACACGTTCTTTGAATCCATCGTTAATTCTATCGACCCTACAAACAGATTACACAAGTAACCTGGTTCTCGAAAACGGAATGCTCAAAAGACAAGCGATTCCCGGAGGGTATTTATCCTTTACTCCTTTTACGGATAATAACGGGCAATACCACTGTGCTGCTTATAATTTCTATAATAAAGACTATCAGGGTAACAACCGGGACGTAGTTTCCGAATCTGGTACAATCATTCAGCGAACGGAATATGGAGCTTTCGGTACACCTTTTCCGCAGAATACAGGTGATGCAGGTGCACAACCCCACAAATACAGTGACAAGGAATTTGACCGGATGCATGGCCTGAATTGGTATGATTTTGAGGCAAGGATGCAGGACCCGATACTGGATCAATTTCATACAATGGATCCGATGGCGGAGAACTATTACTCGATATCACCATATGCTTACTGCGCAAATAACCCTGTGAACTTTATCGATCCTAATGGAACTGATGTAGTTTATGTATTTGAAGATGGAACAGAATATGATAGAATAGAAGCGGAAGGAGAAGATGTTGTTGTAGTGGGAATCTCAATAGAACCTGTAGTTACATTAAAATCAGTCTGGTATTATGAATTTTACAATAAGTACTATGACGATGGTATTCCCACTGACCATGAAATGTTAAGTTATTCGAGTTATGTTCCCGGATATGTTGGAATTCTCGCAAATATAGCAAACGCCGGTCTTTATGCTTATGAAGGAGAATATTCCAATGCAACATGGAACGCAGCAGCCCTGCTGCCTGTGGGGAAGATAATGAAGGGAGGAAACTTGTTGGGAGCTGCTGCTAAGGGGGGAACGAAAGCTATAGCTCAATTCTCAGGCAGGACTATTGATGATGCTGTTGGTATTGTCATGAAAGATGCAAACAAACTTAACCATTTATTTCCTGCCAAACATAACCTCGGAGGATTGGTCAATCAGTTGGGTGGACAAGAAAATACAATCAGGGCTGTATTGAATGCTGCTAATGGAAAACTCCCAGCGAGTGGAGTTTTTAATAATATTCCTGTAAGTGTTGGAGGGCAAACAGTATTTATAAGAGGTAGTGTTATTGACGGAATACCACGTCTCGGAACAATGTTTATTCCTTAAAACTATTGTTATGAGTTGGAAAGAGCAATTATCAGAAATAGAGAGCCACTTTGGCTATCATGAAAAACGAGACTGGATGCCTGCCATTGAATTGGTTAAAAATCTTGTGGAACAATACCCCCATGATGTAGAAGTATATATTCGGACAATCTATTTAATACATAACATTCTTTTAGAAGAAGATTACCCGAATAATGAACACAATGAAATGGCCAATTTATTGAAGAAATATTTTGACAAATCCTATAGTTTATTCTCAGAAGATGCAGAATATTTGTTTTTCATTGGAAAAATTCTTCATATTGCAGAATGGTACTTTGGCTTGGAAGATACTGTGTTGGCAACTGAGATGCAAAGAAAAGCAATGGAGAAAGAACCAGATAACTTGTTGTATGAATGGGCATATAGATTGTCTTGTATCGGAGATATTGTGGCAGGATATTTAGCAAATCAGCTAATTGAACATGAAAACAATAAGATTAAATGGCTCAAGAGTAAAGGCTTTCCGGGGAATTATGTATTAGAACATTTGCAAATGAGTAATCAACAGTATTTAGAGCAAAGTCCGCTTTAGCCGGACTTGTCATAGAATAAATGGAAAATATTTGTAGTTTCTCCCCCGCCCTCCCCCTAAGGCAGGTTCTGCTTGCATTGAAACGTCAAGCAACCTCTGCCTTAGGGGACAGGCTGCCGTAGCAGTATCATCAAGCGTAGGCGCAGTTCAATTGTTCAACCGCCTGCGGTCTATCATCCGGAAAATAAATATTATTTAGTGGAGTAAATTCTATTTAGTGGAGCAAGATACTGTTTTGATAAAAATTATCAAAACATAATTGTCGAAAAAGAGGAAGAATCAACCAGAATATACTTCAGAAGAACAAATGAAAAAAAACTATTGCAGAATTTGTGGTTTATTTATAGAAAATGAACCTTGGGGTAATGATGGAAAATGTCCCATTTATGAAATTTGTCCTTGTTGTGGTGTTGAATTTGGGAATGAAGATTACACCACCGAATCTATACATAAATATAGAGAGGAATGGTTATTAAATGGTGCAAAATGGCATGAACCTAAATGTATGCCTGTAAATTGGGACCTGAAAGAACAAATGCAAAATATTTCCGATGAGTATTTATAAAAATCAGATAAAACAAAATTCATGAAAAAATTAATCTTGAACACGTATCAAATAAAATTAGCATTGGCATTTTTATTAATTAACCTATGCAATAAATCTATCACATGCATTGCACAAGAAAATATTTTAAAAGATGAATCATTCAAAATTGAAGATGTGATCTCTTCCATGTGCCTGAAAAACGACCGGTTCAATCCCAGTTTATATACCGGTGCCATCTCGTTCAAAGTTCCCATATATACCTATAAAGATCCTGATTTTGAGTTACCTATATTTATTGAATATGTATCTGACGGATTGAAAACAAATGATCCCGCAGGGTATTTGGGCCTGGGTTGGAATCTGAATGCTGGAGGTTCAATTACCCGGATTATTAACGGAATGCCAGATGAAGATTCTTCACAGGATGGAGGATTTAGTTTCTGCAAATCTATTTGGAACGGTTATTGGTATTTTCATACAAATGAAAATAAAAATGATGAGACATATTTATTAAAAACTGGAAAAGCTGTCTGCAGGAGCAATAATACTCCTCTATATAATTGGACGTTACAAAACGGAATGAATACCGAAACCTCTTTCGATATTTTTTCATTCAATTTTAGGGGGCACAAAGGAAATTTTTGCATGGGACCTGATACTATTTATGTGTTCAACACTAATCAGCCACATGGCGAATACAAAATTGAAATTGTAAGAAACAATACTGTCAGTTCATTTTTTCCATTATTAAAATTTAAAATAATCACAGGAGACGGATATAAATATACCTTTGAAAGAGCTGAGTATTTAGAAAATGGATCCGCTCTTCATAAAAAGCCTGAATTTGAAGCTGCCGGTTCTTTGCAAAGAATTGCTAATACATATTGGCCGCTTGTTCAAATAGAAGCTCCTAACGGACGCAAAGTTACTTTTGAATACAATTCAACAGAATTCAGTGCAAGCTCCAGGCCATACCAGACCACTTGTGTGGAATGGGATGAAAAACCTGTCCTGCGATCTTTAAATGGGTATTGCTATGGTTACTTAAATACAATAGAACATAAATTTCCTATTAAAACGATCAAAATTAATGATGTATCAATAAATTTCGATTACGAAGCTCGGAAAAAAGAACATGTTGCAATAGATGGAACTTACGACACTATAGAAATCCCCACTATATCCAGGCTAAAATCAATTATTATAAAAGCCTCCAACAGCTCTGCTCCTGTAAAAACATGTACGTTTGAGTACAATTATTCCAGCACAACACCTATCAATCCGGAATTTCACAGTATAGGAGGAAGACCAGTCCTTTTCCTAAAAAAATAAATATATCGGGAGAGGGTGTTTATAAGATGGATTATTACGATGAAGAAAAATCATTCCCATTGATCGGACAGGGAATTGATCACTGGGGTTTTTTTAATCAAACCATAGAACCCAATAGCTTGCCAAGAATAAGTACAGATAAGAACTACAGAGAATCACATGAAGCTCAGGACGACCGTTATCCTAATATCAGAGGAAGCCGCATGGGAATGCTGAAGACAATTGTGTATCCTACCGGAGGGAAAACAAAGCTTTACTACGAAGCACATGATTACTCTTCTTGGGTTGCAAAAGACTTAACCAGTAATAATCTGCCATATCTTAAGCAAGAATGGAATACAGAGGCCGGAGGTGTTCGAATCAAGCGTATAACAGATTATGCCAGTGAAACAGATAGTACATATAGGGAATATCTTTACTATAAGCATGCCGGCGGTGACTGGGAAGAATCTTCCGGAATTCTGCTTCATGCGCCAAGATACTTCAGAAAAACAAATAACTTAAAAACTGATTATACCGGAGGATTCCCTCCAACAGAAAAAATATATTCTCCTTATGGAAATTTCCTCCACACAGAAGATAAAACACACATCGGATATTCCGAGGTTACGGAAAGATTCCCCGACGGTACTTATTGGGTATATGAATTTAGTGATTATAAATTATTGCCGGATCTGAAATGCAGTGATACTAAAAAGGAAATATGCAAAATAACATCTTCCGATCCTGCTTACATTGACAATTTTTATATGAAATATGATTCAAGGCATACACAAAGAGGAAAGATGATTGCCAAAAAATCTTTTAACAAAAACCATAAATTATTGTACTCTGAAGAATATAAGTATAACTATGATGAACCTCTGGCTTATCTATCATCTGCTAAAATAGCCTTGTCTTATTTTTATTTATCCAAAACATTTATTGAAGACTACCATGTAAAAGAAGTTGTAGGAACTACATATACAGCCAATAATGGAAATAAAATTACAGGAACAAAAAAATATATATACAACAAAATGGGGCAGATAATCAGTGCAGAAACTATCAATAGTGATGGAATAAGTATTTTTGACAAAAAACAATACCTCAGCGACATTGCCCAAGTATCAGGAGAGCAAGGTATTTATAACAAAATGCGTTCAAAAAACATTGTAAAATACCCCATAAAAACTCAAACTTCTGTTTCGGGTTTAGGAATTACAGATGGCAAACGTTATAATTTTGTTGAATCAGGAAATGGATTAATCAATTTGTCTAAAACCGAAATTGTTGAAACTTCTACTCCGTTATCTAGCCAGGATTTCAATTTCGATAACTATTTAAAAACGGAGAATATATATGTGCGGGATGCTTTAGGCAATATAATTCAAAAAACAGATCCTACTGGCATGAATACGGTATATATCTGGGGAAAAACATATCTTCTTGCTGAAGCTAAAAATATGTCCTTAAATCTCGTGACGGTTATTGTGGGATTAAACGGAATAGAAGATAAGCTTAATATCACAGAACTTTCATCATATCAAATTGATGCTCTTTATAAAGTAAAAAACAGTGAAGTTACAGTATATGAATATAAACCACTAGTCGGAATATCTATGATGATTGATCCATATAAAAAGAGAACATACTACATCTATAATGAACAGGGAAAGTTAGTTGAGATTAGAGACAATAATGAGGATGCTATTGAACGATATAGATATCATTATAAAAATAATAACTAGTAAAATGAAAAACAGGGGGTCATGGCAATCTAAATCACTTTTTCTTTTTTCTGGATGAACTACTGAAAAGCAGTAGTGAATTTTCTTTTTTCAAAAAAAAATATGAAATTCGCAAGCCTTAATCAATATCGCCGGGATTGATGAATCCAGTTGTTTTTAATTTAATCATTTAAGATATGAATATTTACAAAACCATTTTTTTATTCTCTATTTTATTATCATGTAGTATTTCAGTTTACGGACAAGAACATGACCACGATCATCCACGGAATGAAATCGGACTAAGTTATGGAGCTTCATATTCCATTAATCACAAAGAATGGGGGTCGGGAATTCATATCCATTATTTCCGTACGCTGAGCGACCATAGTAAATGGTCGCTAGGGGGTGGGGTAGAGCAAGTTTGGTCTGACGGTTCTCATTATAATATCAGCGCCGGATTCAAATATCAGATTATAGACCGGATGACCATCGGATTACTACCCGGGCTTACTTTTCTGAAACATGATGATGAGCACGAAGAATCATCAGGTTATAAATCTCAATTTGCCATGCATACAGAACTGGTGTATGAATTATTTCATTTCGGGAAATTTCATTTAGGTCCGGCTATCGATTATGCGTGGACAAAAAATGATCAGCATTTCATGTTGGGAGTACATTTTGCGTATGGCTTTTAGTTTTTCACTTTTACAAACCAAACCCTAATCATCAACATCAATCAAATTAAACTTTGAGTTAAAAGTGAGTTCGAGTTTGTTGTTTAGTTTTACCTCATAACCATGTTTATCGCGCTCTATTTTCAGAATTTGCGAATTTTTATAATGGGTACTGACGTAATCCTTGATTTTTTGGGGAATAATGGGAGAGGGGACTTCTGTAAATTTACAATCAACATCCTTCCATTCACCATTTTTATCAAATTCTACTTTGTTTCCATTTGCAAAAATGACTTCGTAACTCTTATCAAAAAATTCCGTTTCCATTTTTGCATATGAGACAGTTATGCCGGCAAAATATTTTTCGATGAAACTTTTTGCATTGGAAGGCAATTCATTTACTGTAATAGGTTTGTCGTTGTCGGCGAAAGAAACATTCGCAATGATGAAAAGGCTCATCAATAAAAAAATACATCGTTTCATATCTTTACTTATTTAATGTTTGTGTAACAAAGTTCGGGTATAAAACTGAAATAAAGTTGAAATCTGTATGAAAGTTTTACGTTACGCATAACAAACGTAAAACGTGTAACATTTAAAAAGAAAGTGTAAAAACATGTTTATTTTGTACGTATGTATATTGGCTATTTATCCCATAGAGCTTACAGATAGATTTGCATAACATCAGTCCGATTCCTGACGAACCCTCTTTTTTTGAATTACCTGTCGTTCCTGTGTTTGAAATAGAAATACTTTTGTTCGAAATAGAAATCCGGATAGAGCCGTTGTTATGATTATGAAAGTATGCATTTTTCAATAAGTTACCGAAAAGTACAAAAGCGAGCATCTCATTCATATTGAACTTTAAAACGGCATTTTCATTCAATGACATGGAAATCTGCCGGTTTTCATATACTTCGGAATAATCTTCCACCAGTTTTTTTATTATCTCATTGATCACAATTTCTTTTTTATCAGGGAATTGGTTGTTTTCTATTTTTGTAAGAAGCAATAAAGTTTTATTGAGTTTGATGATATGCTCGATTGAATGCTTGGTTTTCAGGATTTCCTCCAATTGTTTTTCTGTTAACTGAGAATCCTCCAGCAACATTTCCAAACGGTTTAAACATACAGACAAAGGCGTTTGCAATTCATGTGAAGCATGGCTGATAAAAGATTTTTGCTGTTCGTAAGTTTCAATATTCCGGCGGGCGCTGCTGACAATAGCTTCATTTAGTTTCCTGAATTCAGAGATATTTGTGTTGATCCCGGGTATGGCCATTTCCTTTTTTTCTACACTGAAATTATTCAACCAATTCAGCATTGTATATAATGGTTTGAAACTACGATGTAATATCCATAAAGTGATTATGATAATGACAATTAACAATATAAGATATAGAATGACGATCCATTTCAGTATAGTTTCTTGTAAATCAGTTTTTTCTATTGTCGGAATAGATACTGTTAGTTCATAATATTTATTTCCGGAATCTTTGAAAATGGTTTTGAGAATACGGGCAGGCTCGGTTTCCATTTTTGATTGGATATAAATCATTTGATCATAATAACGGATGGCCTTGTTGTGTGCAGCATATTCCGGAGTAACTTCATTGAGGTAATAATTATTGTTTGTTCCATTATCCACCGAAGGCAATGCTTCTCCTGCCAGCACACGAGTAATGATGTATTCCGAATAATTTTCCAGTGAATCATCAGTTTCATCATTTATTTCTTCAATGATAATGAAATAAAACAAAGAAGCCCATACCGCCATTAAGACAAGTAAAGCAATTGAAATCCGGGAAATTATTCGATATGATAACTTCATGATTCTTCAATAATTAATTTATAACCTAAGCCATATACGGCTTTGATTTCGATACCGGCTCCCGCTTCGTTCATCTTTTTGCGCAGATTTTTTATTTGGGCATAAATAAAATCATAATTATCGACCTGATCGATATGGTCGCCCCATACGGCTTCTGCAAGTACGGTTTTATCTACCAACCGGTTAGGACGAGCAATAAAATAATTCAGAATATCATACTCTTTTCTGTTCAATTCAAGAATTTTGTCATCAACATATACTTCAAATTTATCGGGAATAATTTTGACATTTCCCAGATCAATAAAAACTTCGCCCTTATTATGGTTGCGACGGATAAGACTTTTGATCCGGGCATTGAGTTCCGACAGATGGAATGGCTTTGCCAGGTAATCATCGGCGCCCAGATTCAATCCGGTAACTTTATCGTCGACAGAATCTTTTGCTGAGATAATAATGACATTTCCCTGTTTATGCATTTTTTTGAGTTCCTGCAAAATCATTAACCCATTGCCATCGGGCAACATAATATCCAACAGAATGCATTCATAATCGTAAAGCGATATTTTTTGTAATGCTTCCCGGTAGGTTTTTGCAGTTTCTACGACATAACGTTCCTGTTCAAGAAATTTTGTTATGATCTCCCGCAATGATGGTTCATCTTCAATGATCAGCACTTTCATTTAGCCTTTGTGTCTTCGTGTTTAAAATCAAAATTATGAATTAAAACTGAAATAAAGTTGAAATTGAATGTGATTTTCAAGAGAATACTCACTATTCCAGGCTTCCACTTCTTGTGGAAGAGTCAGTGAGAAAGATGTTATATATTAACAATATTTTCCAGTGGAAACTTGTTTTAACGGAAAATACAGATTACTTTTGTGGACTAAATATTAAAAGAAGATGAAAAAAATAGGATTCATAATGTTGTCATTAGCTCTGATATTGAGTTCATGCAATAAGCAAAACAAGCAGACAGATAATGAACAAACAGAAAGTAAACAAAGTAATATCAATAACAACATGAAAACAATTCATTTGACAAAAGCAGATTTCTTAGCTAAAGTAGCCAACTTTGAAACCAATTCTACCGAGTGGAAATATTTAGGTGATAAGCCTGCCATCATAGATTTTTATGCAGATTGGTGCGGACCTTGCAAGGCGATTGCTCCCGTATTGGAAGAATTAGCCAAAGAATATGATGGTAAAATCTATATTTATAAAGTAAATACCGAACAAGAACAAGAGTTAGCGGCAGCATTCGGCATCCGTTCTATTCCGTCATTATTTTTTGTTCCGATGAACGGACAACCACAAATGGCTCAGGGCGCTATGCCGAAGTCTGCTTTCAAAGAAGCTATTGAAGAGGTTTTGCTTGTCAAATAAATCAAGGATGGAAGAGACATTATGTAAAATACGGGATATATACCGCGCCATTACCGGATTTGAGAATCAATTTCAAAGACAATACGGACTTTGTTTAAATGAAGGAATGGCGCTGTGTTCTTTGTCAAAAACGGAACAACTTAGCTCGGGCGAAATAGCCGATATGCTCGGATTGACCACATCCAATACCTCTAAAATTATCTGTTCCATAGAAGAAAAAGGACTAATACAGCGTATGCCGGGAAATAAAGATAAGCGGCAAATGTATTTCTCACTTACTCCGGAAGGGAAAAAGTTGATTGATAATATCAATTGTAGTTCTTTTGAAATACCTGAATTATTGAGTAGAGTCCTTTATAGTTTATAAGAGTAAATCTTAATAGAAGACGGCCCCCTTTTTTATATAATCACAAAAAATACTATCTTTGATTTGTTTTAATTTTCTTTTTTATGGAAAAAATACTTACAACGATATTCCCCCAGATGAAAATGTCGGAAATGGTTATTGAAAATCCTGATTTGGTAAACATTCTGACACGGTGGAATATTCCCTTCGGATTTGGAGATCAAACAGTTGAGTCAATAGCAAAACAATATAAGATTCATTTAGACGCTTTTCTTTCATCCCTATTGATATGTACCGGAAAATACACCCGTGAATGGATTGTTGAAAAAGAAGGACTTAAAGATTTACTGCATTTTTTAGAAGTTTCTCATGTATATTTCAAGGAAATACAGATTCCGGAATTAAAAATCCTTATTAAAAAATTTGCAGAAAATATTCCTGATAAACATGGAAAAATATTAGTTTCCTTCTTCGACGGATATATAGAAGAAGTCAATGAGCATTTCGAATACGAAGATCAAACAGTTTTTCCTTACATCACTTCAATACTTCGGGACAAACAGGAGAATGATTATAAAATCAAGGAATTTGAGAAAAATCATTCGGACATAGAACAAAAATTACTGGATTTGAAAAATATTTTACTTACCTATACTTCCGGTGAATTAAAATCCGACAACAGGCATGAAATATTTCAAAAACTGGTTGTCTTGGAAAAAGACATTGATTATCATAATATTATCGAGAATAAAATCTTGATACCTTCTATCAAAATCCTTGAGAAAGCAATAAAAAAAGCAAAATCCTGAAAGATGTTCAAACTTGTTGTTATTGTTGAAAAATCAAAAATAATCAGAGACGGGATAGTTTCCATATTGAAAAATCATAATTTGGCGCAACGCATCATCTGTCTGGAAACATTGGATGAATGGAAATGTGTGAAAGACCACTATCCGGATTTTGTTATGATTAATTCTGATTATTTGAAAGAGGGTACCGAAAAAATCAAGTCAAAATATCATTTTTCGGAAAATACAATATTTGTCGGAATCGTTTACCTCTATTGTCCGAAAGAAATAGTCGATGCCTTTGAAGAAGTGATATATATAACTGATACAGAGAGTTTAATACTTTCGAAATTAAAATCTTTGTTGAATGTAAAACACTCGGAAAACACAGCAAATGAAAAGCTTACCGATAGAGAAAAAGATGTGCTTCGCCTCTTACTACAGGGACTATCTAATAAGGAAGTTGCCGACAAGTTGATTATCAGTCCTCATACAGTTATTACACATAGAAAAAATATCATAGAGAAGACAAATATTCGTTCATTAGCCGGTTTGGCAGTATATGCCATCATGAACAATATTACGGATATGGATGATATAAGGAAATAAAATTTTATAAACTCTATAACTCTAAAAAATAATTATGGGAATGCTTAAAGAATTCAAAGATTTTGCAATGCGGGGAAATGTCCTCGATATGGCAGTAGGAGTTGTGATGGGTGGCGCTTTTGGAAAAATTGTCACTTCGGTTGTATCAGATATCATTATGCCTCCTGTTGGGATATTGGTTGGCGGAGTTAATTTTACCGACCTCAAGGTAACATTAAAAGATGCAGCTATTGATGCCGCCGGTAATGCAATACCTGCTGTTACATTAAATTATGGAAATTTTATTCAGGTAATATTTGATTTCATTATCGTTGCATTTGCTATTTTTTTGTTAATAAAGGGAATCAATAGCTTTCATAAGAAAAAAGAGGAAGCTCCTGCAGCACCTGCAACTCCAAGTAAAGAGGAATTGTTGTTAACAGAAATAAGAGACATATTGAAAGAAAAAAGATAGAGGCTGAATTTGATCAATAAGAACATCTTAAACACAAAGGCACACTAAACCTTTCCCCACTTCTTAGCGTTCTAACCTTTATTAATTACAGTGAAAGGTGAAGGTCGCTTCGCTCCTTCGTGAACTCGCTGCACTCGTGGTGAAGAGTGGAAATAATTCACCTTTCACAAGGGAACGTAGTGACCTTCCCCTTTCACAAAAAACAAAGGTTATGAAATCAACAAGTATCCGTCTCAAGTTCCGCCCTTCCACCCTTCCCGGTCGTGAAGGTTCGCTTTTCTTCCAGTTCATCCGCAATCGCGAGGTTAAAGTGTTAACTACCCAGTATAAACTTTTTCCTGAAGAATGGAATCCCCGCTTGGAAAAAGTCAAGCTCGGGTGTTCCACTCCTTTGCGTGAAGCCTACCTTCAAAAACTTTCTTCCGATCTTTCCCGTGAGCGTGAAAATCTGGAAAGTAACATTCGCTATTTGGAAAGATCCGAAAACTTCAATCTTTCAATGTTTGTTGAGCATTATCGACAGAATAACAGTTGCTGCCTGCTTTCGATTCTTGCTTTGGAGTTGGAACAAATGCTTCTGCAATCCGACCGCATCCGTACCGCCCGTGCTTACCGGGATGCCGCGCGCAATTTCATCCGCTTCAATAATGGTCAGGATTTTCCTTTGGAACAACTCGATAGTAGCCGTATCAAGGAATATGAAACCTGGATGAAATTCAAAGGCAATAAGCAGAATACCACATCCTTTTACATGCGCAACTTGCGTATGATTCATAAAACTGCTGTTGAAAGACGATTGATCGCCTCTCCGGGTGAAGATATCTTTGCCCATGTGTTTACCGGCGTAGCCAAAACAAAGAAACGTGCGGTGAAACAGGAGGTATTCAAGGAACTTGCAGCAATGGATCTTTCCATGTCCTCCTGCCTGACACAAAAAGAGAAAGAAGAAAAAAGAAAACTCGAATTTTCCCGCGACCTGTTTATCCTGAGTTTTTACCTCCGTGGCATTTCTTTCATCGACCTGGCTTATTTAAAAAAGAAAGATCTGAAAAATGGTATCATCACTTACAAGCGCCATAAAACCGCTCAAACCCTGGAAATCGCTTTGACTCCGGAAATGAAGGAAATTATTGATCGCTATTCCAATTTCTGCAACAATCCGGATTATCTTCTTCCCATTTTGGGAAAAGACGATAGCCGCAATTCTTACGAGAATGCCTTGAAAAAGCAGAATGAAAGCTTAAAGAAACTATCCAAACGTCTTAACCGAGAAGAACACCTGACAACTTACGTCACCCGCCACTCCTGGGCGACTATCGCCCGGAACCAGGGAATACCCGTCTCCCTCATCAGCCAGGGTTTGGGACATGAGTCTGAAAGGACAACAATGATTTATTTGGATTCTTTTGATTATACGCCATTGCATAAAGCAAATCAGCAGATAATCAAGAGGACTAAAAAAGTATCGTGAAAAGTGGAAAAAGGAAAGTTTTCTGTCACTTCGCAAATGCCGGGGGCTACCTTAAAAGCGTCTGGAAATGATGAGGCAAAAATAGAGAATAATCCCTGAAC
>JAVBLQ010000147.1:0-15334 GCA_031553435.1 Bacteroidales bacterium
TTCACAGGAGCGAAGCGACCTTCATCTTTCACCTTTCACTCAGATTGGATAATTCTTTCTGAAGACAGCCAATCTTTCTTCCAACAATTGGTATTGATTTTCTTTGATAAAAGAAGTACAAGCTCTAAGACCTTCCTGATCACTCCCGGTAGTAGAAAGAGAAATTGCGCTGATTCCGTAAGTAATTAAATTTCTCATCAATTCTCCTCCTTTCATTCCGGGATAAATAATGGTAAAATAAAATCCGTCGGCAATATATTCATCTAAATCTTTGTCGTAAACAATTTTGAATCCGTTTTTGATGAATATTTCTTTTAATTTTTTTGCCCTGTTTCCATATTCTTTTACATCATCCAAGAAATGAAATTCTCCATCGGATGCAGCTTTGAACATTGCAGCCAAAGCATATTGCGCGGAATGGCTGGTTCCCGATGAAATCGAATACAAAGCCCTGTGAATAAATACACTTCCGAAAGTTCCGCTACCATAACGTTCTGTCAATCCAGGATATGTGCGATGATATAATTTATTGGACATAGCTACAACTCCTATCCGCTGTCCAGCATAACTGAAGGCTTTGGAACCGGAAATAAGTAAAACGTAATTATCCGTATATTTTCCGACACTGGGCTGGAAAGGTGGATAAAAAGGAATATCCAGATCTTTGCGGAAATCCATCGCGAAATAAGCCAGATCTTCCAATACAATCGTATCATATTGATTGGCCATCTTTCCTATTATTTGCAGTTCTTCTTCATTCAGACAAAACCAGGCCGGATTATTGGGATTGGAGTAGATAATCGCAGCGATATTCCCTTTGCTTAAATAGTTTTGAAGAATATCCTTCAACTTTTCTCCTCTATAATTATATACATCAAATGATGCATATTTATATCCCATTACCACGATCTGTTGCTTTTGAACGGGAAAACCGGGATCAATGAAAAGTATGGTATCTTTTTGGTTATCACATTGACCGGCAACTAAAAAAGATGTAAAAGTTCCTTGCATAGAACCAACTACCGGAACACAGCATTCGGGAGCAATATCCAGATCAACAAAAGCTTTGATGAAACGGGATGATTCATATTTCAATTCCGGAATTCCATCGATAACCGGATAAATAGAAGCTACGCCATTCTCCAAAGCTTTTATTTCAGCTTCAACGCCAATTTTGGCAGGAGGAAGGCCGGGAAGTCCCATTTCCATCCGGATAAATTCGACTCCGGTTTCTTTTTCTATTTTGGAAGAAATAGCTACTACTTCCCTGATAGTAGCTTTGGTAAAATCTTTTATATGCAATTCGTTGATTGCATTTTCAATCACTGTTTTTTCTATTGGCAAAGTCATAAAAAATATTTCAATTTTTAATTATTTCAGATAGGCCCTTTCCATAATGACGAATAAAAGAGACGGCTTGTGCAAAAGAAATATCAATTGGCCGCAAAGATGCATTTCTCTTGAATATGATCTCTCCTTCATAAGGATTGGGTGCTCCGGGAACATAAATAGTACAAAGATCGTCTTGTTTTTCAATAATGAAACCTATTTTAAATTCGTCTTCATCTTCCACAATAACGGATTTCCATCGATTTTCTTCGCCTCCATGTGTTCCGGAAAGAAAATTTTTATAAAAAGAATAACCAGGGAAGAGAGTCGAAAGCAATTTATCAATCTTTTCGGTCCAGGTTCTCAAAAATGTTTTCTTCACAATCCATCCGATAATCAGCGTAATCAACAAAATGATTAATATGCCGACAATGAAATCAAAAAATTCTCCGGCAATGTTATGAAAAGGTATCCGACGGGCAATCGGTGTACTCAATTTAGTTACAAACGGCCAGATCAATTTGAATGAGTATGCAACTAAAATAAGAGGAACCCAAAAGGCAAGGACTCCTGTCCAAATATAGTTTATTATTTTTTTGTTCATAGCGATATTGTTTAATGTGGTAAATGCTTAATTTTTTATATCGGTCACAATTTGTAAATTTAAACAATAATGACAAAGTTATATTTTTTCAATACAATATCAAACCGGCAACTGCCGCCAATACAATCATTAATATAGGATGAACTTTGAAAAACATGGTTAAAATAAAAGCCGCAACAAAAATAATGATGCTTTTGTAATCAATAAAGTTTTCATGATTCATCAATAAAAGCGCAGCAGCAGCAATCAATCCTACTGTTGCCGGTCTTAGACCTTTAAATGCATTATCTACATATTTATTGGCACGAAACCGCCTGTAAGCATGAGCAATGGTCAGCACTAAAATGAATGATGGCAGACAAACTGCAACTGTTGCAACTACAGATCCCCAAATACTTCCTGTAACTGTGTAACCAATATAAGTTGCACTGTTGATGCCAATCGGGCCAGGAGTTACCTGAGAAATCGCAACAATATCTGTAAATTCCTGTTTTGTGAGCCATTGATGATTGATTACAATCTCATCCTGAATCAGGGAAAGCATGGCATAACCTCCTCCGAATCCGAAAAGACCAATCTTAAAGTAAGTAATAAATAATTGCAAATAAATCATATTCCGAAATAATCTCAATACTAAACGACTGCAAAATAAACTAATTTTTGATTATACTTAAAAACATTTTACATATACAAATTGTTCTTAAAGTAAAACACTACGATCATGAAAGACAATTTAATAGAAATCGCAACATTCAGCTTTCCTAATGATGCCGACGTTTTACAAAGCTTATTACAATCTGAAGGTATAGAATACTCTGTTCTGGGAGAGGATAATCCTTTGGTTACCTTTTCCGAGGGGATCAGACTGGCAGTAAAAGAGAGTGATGTCGAAAAGGCAATACAAGTAATTAAAAGTGCTGGTTTTGAAAAATATTTGAATGAGGAGTAAGTGTGGTTACGAGTAACCCGTAACTTTTAAAAAGAAAAATAAAGACCAAACCGTACGCCTCCTTGGGAGATATTCGGGTCATTCAGATAGGTAAGTCTCCTGACATAGTCTATTCGGAGCACTTTGAATATATTGCCTATCCCGATACTCGCTTCAAGGTATGGGGTATTAGTCATTTTTCTTGATCCGTCGGGAAAAAGAAAGAGGTTCTTATTGTAAAGTGGATTATTATTATCCGACAATCCTCCGAATAAAGTCCTGAAAGCGATGATTTCCCTGATATTAAACCGGTTGATATATGGAATTTGTCCAAAAATAATTCCATTAAGTTGACAGGTTATATGAGCTTCCACATATTTATCGTTGACAAACTCGATCGGTTTCATCAATCCGAATGATTCAGGTTGTATCATGTAAGTTTGGTTGGCATTCGGAAGCGCTAACAATGGGAAAGGCAAACTTCCCCATACCTTGCCTGTTTTGGCCAACACATCAATATTCCCGGAGTTCAGCCAGAATATTTTCCGGACCGAAAAATCAAGATGAGCATAGTTGTAACCGCCATCCAAATATCCTTTGATTCCTCTTCTGTAAGTCAGGTAAAATGAAGGGGCGTCGCCGACAATGGGAATGCTTATATCTTTACGCCTGTAATACACATTGTTATGGCTATACCTTATTCTGAATCCTATTTCGGACGAAGTATAATCACCGACATCCGTAATACTTCCATCTATATTTTCTTTCAGGAAATGTAAATTTCCGGTAGCCCGCTCATTCTGATAATGTGTCCATACTTTGAACGCCAGTCCGCCGGTTCCGTCGTCTTTTTCATAACTCAGAATTCCTTTTTTCTGATATGTCATTTTATCATCATTCCCGTGCTTGATTGATAGCAAAGCATTGTCTTTATCCACCAAAAGAAATTGTTCGCCGGGCACATTCATATCAAAACGATAACGAACTGAAAATTCATTGATCCCGTAAGGGCTATTGTATTCTTTTTTTCCTTTAGGCGCCCAGGTTGCAGCTCCGGCATATTTAAAGCGTCCGTCTTTTGTACCATAAGCAACATATCCGTTGAAAAACAGATATTTACTAAGGTTGGCAGTTGTTGCTCCTCCCAAACGAAAACGCATTCCTTCAATTTCATTTCCACTGAAAATGGTAGAAATAGGGCCTATGTCAAATTTGTCTTTATTACCAAGTCCGTGTGTTTGCACGTATCCTGAAGTAATCACTTTACTGACAATCAACAAGGTTTTGAAAAAAGGAACTTTTATGAACTCTTCTTCTGCTTCCTGAACTTCTTTTGGCTTTACTTTCATAGGAAAATGACGACGTTCGACCCAAAAAGAATCGGGTTGCATTTCTGCATCTTTCAATACGTATGTATCTCCGGGAAAATCAAACAGAAAAGGAGCTTTGAATTTTGTACTGTATTTTTTGTATGATGATGTTCTTTTTGCATAAAACCAATAACCGAATTTATATGAATCGAACTCAATAGAAGTGCTTTCCAACGATTTAGCCCAAAGACCGTCGGGGAGTTGATTGTAATATTGTTCTATCAACAAATAGTGAACAAAATTAAAAGAATGATTATCAGCCGTTTCTAATTTTATTTTCTCAACAGGATAAGGGTATTCCGGCAAAACATAGAAACTTCCGTTGAATCCGAAATTTTTTGGATTATCGACCCTGAACTTTATTTCAATGAGTTTTTTTCCTTTATATTCTACCGTATCATTCAAATAATACCGGTAAAAATTAAATGCTTTGGAAGAAGATAAGGGTCCCGGAAAACGCTTGAAAAGATATTCAATCTCATCATCAAAAATATTTACATTTTTGAATGCTTCATCCCAGATAGCATCAAAACTTTCGGATACTACATTGTTTTCGAGGCCGTTATATTTCTCAGCGATAATGATACTTTTTTCCGTCGAACGCTCTTTTTTTCTATATTCGTCTGAAAGAATTTCTTTTCTGGAAATGGTCAATACAGGTTTTCCGGTAAATTCCGAAACATCCATATCATTCAGCAGGTGTCTGTATTTTTGCAAAGTTTTGCTTTTCTCTACTTTTTCAAGAATATTACTTATGGAAAAAAAGGATTCCTGGTATTTTTCGAATTGATAGGCTTCGGTATTTTCAATCCTGTTTTCGTTTTTATGTTCAATGATTGTTTGAATTATTTTGATAGCCAAGGGATTTGATACAGGCAAACTGTCATTGCCGGATTGCAAATCAACCTCGCAATGACAGAAAATTGCCTGAGTATAACTAAAAAAAAGAATTATGCCGAATAGATATTTCACATTAATTTTCTATACCGTATGCGTTTGGGCTCTACGTTCCCTAATCTCATTTTTTTATTTTCTTCATATTCCGAATAAGAACCTTCGAAGAAAAATACCTGAGAGTCGCCTTCAAATGCCAGGATATGTGTACAGATCCTGTCCAGGAACCACCGGTCATGAGATATAACAACGGCACAGCCTGCAAAGTTTTCCAAACCTTCTTCCAGTGCCCGTAAAGTATTGACATCTATATCGTTGGTGGGTTCGTCGAGTAATAATACGTTGGCCTCGGCTTTCAATGTCAATGCCAGATGTAAACGGTTTCGTTCTCCTCCGGAAAGTATGCCGCAAAGTTTTTCCTGATCGGCGCCGGTAAAATTGAAACGTCCCAGATAGGCTCGCGAATTGACTTCTTTTCCGCCTACGCGAATAAATTCAGTTCCGCCGGATACAACCTGGAATACTGTTTTATTCGGATCGATATCTGCATGACTTTGATCTACATAGCCTATTTTTACGGTTTCTCCGACTTCGAATGTTCCTTTATCGGCTTGATCCAATCCCATGATTAAACGGAAAAGCGTCGTTTTTCCCGCTCCGTTGGGGCCGATGATGCCGACAATGCCGTTGGGCGGAAGCATGAAATTCAGATCTTCATACAATAATTTATCGCCGTAAGCTTTGGCTACATGGACGGATTCGATTACTTTATTTCCTAAACGGGGACCGTTGGGAATAAATATTTCCAGTTTTTCTTCCCGTTCTTTTACATCCTGATTTAATAATTGTTCGTAAGAGTTCAAACGGGCTTTACCTTTAGCCTGCCGGGCTTTGGGAGCCATTCGCGACCATTCCAATTCGCGTTCCAGGGTTTTTCTGCGTTTGCTTGCCTGTTTTTCTTCCTGAGCCATCCGGGTAGTTTTTTGTTCAAGCCAGGAAGTATAATTTCCTTTCCATGGGATACCTTCTCCCCTATCCAGTTCAAGAATCCAACCGGCCACATGATCCAGGAAGTACCTGTCGTGAGTGATACAAATAACAGTCCCTGCATATTGTTGCAGATGTTGTTCCAACCAATCGATCGATTCGGCATCCAGGTGGTTGGTAGGCTCATCGAGCAGCAAAATATCGGGTTGTTTTAGCAATAG
The DNA here is from genome assembly GCA_031553435.1 of Bacteroidales bacterium. Classification (GTDB taxonomy): domain Bacteria; phylum Bacteroidota; class Bacteroidia; order Bacteroidales; family Azobacteroidaceae; genus JAVBLQ01. Next base: position 6,334 of record JAVBLQ010000147.1, read on the forward strand.
GCGACAAAGCGCTACACGCCTTCTTTCTCCTCCCGAAAGCGTTCCGACAAGTTGTTCTTCAGGCGGACAACGCAAAGCATCCATTGCCCGTTCCAGCTTGCTATCCAGGTTCCATGCGTCTGTTGCGTCTATTTTATCCTGCAATTCGGCTTGGCGGGCAAAAAGTTGATCCATTTTATCCTGATCTTCGTAATATTCAGGTAAACCGAATTTTTCGTTGATTTCCTCATATTCTTTGAGGATATCTACGACTTCCTGTACGCCTTCCTGTACTATTTCTTTTACTGTTTTAGCATCATCCAGTTGGGGATCTTGTTCCAGATAACCAACGGAATAGCCTGGAGAAAATACTACATCTCCCTGATATTCTTTTTCTATTCCGGCAATGATTTTCAGCAAAGTTGATTTCCCCGAACCATTTAAACCGATGATGCCGATTTTAGCACCATAAAAGAAAGATAAATAAATGTTCTTAAGTACCTGTTTTTGTGGAGGAAAAATTTTGCTGACCCCCACCATTGAAAAAATTATTTTCTTATCGTCTGCCATGATTATTTTATTTGGATTGCAAATATACATCAAATTTTAGTTATCTTCGCAGCATTCATTTCAGTCTCAAATACGAAGACACAAAGTTTTTATTTATATATGAAAAAAATTACATTTATTTTATTGCTCTTACTTGCATTAACCTCATGCGAAGGGCCGATGGGACCGGAAGGGCCTCCGGGGTATGGTACAAATTGGAAAGTTATTGATATAACAGTTAACGATTATGATTGGGAACTAATCGGAACTCCAGATGGAATAAATTCTTATTATAGATGTATTATTAATCATAAGAATATTTCCGAAGATGTTTATTATGATGGAACATTACTCATTTATCAATATCAGTATCTGGATGGAACTGAAGTACAAGCCTTGCTACCTTTTGTTATTCATGTGGAAAATAATGATGGCTCCCATCAATGGACAGAAACTCTTTCTTACGATTTTACGCCGGGAAGTATCGCTTTATATATGAATTACAGTGATTTTGCTACCAAAAATCGTCATCCGGTAACAAGTGATTTCCGTATTGTGATGATGTGGTAATAAATGAAGAATGAAGAATTGGCTTACGCACGACAAAATTCTTCATTCTTCATTTTTCATTCTCAAATGTGTAATCATATCTTCCACCATTGCAGTCAAATCATATTGCGGCATCCAACCCCATTCGTTCCGGGCACAGGAATCATCCATAGAATTTGGCCACGAATCTGCAATAGATTGTTTTAAGGGATCTATCTGATATTCCATTTCAAATGCAGGAATGTGTTTTTTGATTTCGGCAAAAAGCATTTCGGGATCAAAACTCATGGATGTAACATTGAAGGAATTCCGGTGAATTAATCTGGCAGGATCGGCTTCCATAATTTCAATAGCAGCATTCAGAGCATCAGGCATATACATCATATCCATGAATGTACCGGCTTTGAGTGGGCATATAAATTTTTCGCCTTTTACTGCAGAATAAAACATTTCCACAGCATAATCGGTAGTTCCTCCTCCCGGAGGCGTTAAGTTGGAAATGATACCGGGAAAGCGAACGGAACGTGTATCCACATTCCAATGCTCAAAATAATAATCACTTACTAATTCGCCGATTACCTTGGTAATTCCATAAACGGTCTTGGGACGCTGGATGGTATCCTGAGGCGTATTGTCTTTGGGAGTATCCGGCCCAAAAACACCAATGGAACTGGGTGTAAAAACACCGCATTTGTATTCACGGGCAACATCCAAACAGTTCATCATGCTGCCTACGCCTACATCCCAACCCAGTTTGGGATTTTTTTCTGCAGTAGCGGATAAAATGGCGGCCAGATTATAAATCGTATCTATGTTGTATTTTCTGACCACATTGGCAATCTGTTCTATATTGATGGCGTTAATCGGTTCTGTAGGCCCTACTTCGAAAAATCCTTCGGGATAAGGTGGAGCGTAATATCCGCAAATAACATTATCACTTCCGTAGATGGAACGGAGTTTGATGCTCAATTCCGAACCTATTTGACCGGTGCTTCCTATAATCAGTATTTTTTTCATATTTTAAATAACTTTCAATTCTTTACCCACTTTTACAAAAGCCTGAATGCATTGATCCAAATCGGCCTTTTCGTGCCCTGCTGAAATTTGCACACGGATTCTGGCCTGACCTTTCGGAACCACAGGATAATAAAAACCTGTCACATAAATACCCTCGTCCAGCAATCTGACTGCCATGTCCTGAGATAGCTTGGCATCGTATAGCATAACTGCACAAATAGCAGATTGAGTGGGTTTTACATCAAATCCCGCGTCTTTTATTTTTTCAATAAAATAATCGGTATTCCGGTGTAATTTATCTTGTAAGTCATTCGTTTTATCCATCATATCAAACATTTTGATTCCGGCAGCAGCCACAGCCGGAGGAATTGAGTTTGAAAATAAATAGGGACGTGAACGTTGTCTTAATAATTCAATAATTTCTTTTTTCCCGGTGGTAAAACCGCCGATGGCGCCACCAAAGGCTTTTCCTAGAGTTCCGGTAATGATTTCCACATTTCCGCGTAAATTATATAATTCGGTTACTCCGCGTCCTGTTTTCCCGACTACTCCGGCAGAATGTGATTCGTCGATCATGATCATTGCGTCATATTTTTCTGCCAGCCGGTAAATTTCGTTTAGAGGAGCTACATTGCCATCCATAGAGAAAACGCCGTCTGTTACAATCAAGCGGAAGCGTTGACTTTGCGCTTTTTTCAATTGATCTTCCAGGTCTTCCATGTCTGCATTGGCATAACGGTAACGAACAGCTTTGCAAAGCCGCACGCCATCGATGATGGAAGCATGATTCAGAGCGTCTGAAATAATGGCATCCTGCTCTGTAAGTAAAGGTTCGAAAACACCGCCATTGGCATCAAAACAGGCGGCGTATAAGATAGTATCTTCTGTTCCGAAAAAACGGGCGATCCGTCCTTCCAGTTCCTTATGTAAATCCTGCGTTCCACAAATAAAACGAACGGAAGACATGCCATATCCGTGAGTATCCAACGCATCTTTGGCGGCCTGAATCAAATCGGGAGAATTGGAAAGTCCCAGATAGTTATTGGCACAGAAATTCAGGACTTCCTGCCCGGTACTGATGCGGATTTTAGCACTTTGAGGAGAAACAATGATGCGTTCATTTTTATACAATCCGGAGGACTTGATTTCTTCCAGTTCCTGTTGCAAATGCTGCTGGTATTTTTCGAAACTTTTCATATTGAGTTATAAGAAACTGTTTAAAAATTTACAAGTAATACTATTTATAAATGAAAATTTTTTAAACAGTTTTTAAAAAGATTATGTTGAAAGATTGGACAAATTTACAAGATTTTTTGGGTTAATATTTACAACAGATTTAGAAACTGTTTAAAAATTTACAAGTAATACTATTTATGAATGAAACTGTTTAAAAAATTTTTATATTGAAATCGATATAAAACAATTTCTCAGACTCTGTACTGAAGTGTTAAATAATCTCTAAAATTTGGATTGCAAAGAAGTAAAGAGGTACATTTGGAAGAATTAGATGAGATTTATTTTTTTATTAAAAACTAATATCTTTGTTGACGATTATGATTGTCCAACACAAATACTTCAACCGGGATCTAAGCTGGCTTTCTTTCAACTACCGCGTTTTGCTTGAGGCGGAAGATGAGTCTTTGCCTATATATGAAAGGATTAAATTTCTTTCCATCCACGCATCTAATCTGGAAGAATTTTACAAAGTAAGGGTTTCCGAATACTGGGGTACAATCCTGAAAAAATCTTTTTCGGAAGGAAATGCGGAGGATGCAGAAGAAATATTGAAGCAGATCAACGCCGAAGCGGCCAGGCAACAAACGGAATCCATCCGTATCCTGGAAAATCAGTTGATCCCCGAATTACGGAAAAATAATATCATTCTTTATCAGGATGAAAAAATAGAACCTTTTCATCAACCTTTTATCAATGAATATTTCGATGAAGAAATATTTCCTTACCTCGAACCTGTGATGTTGATGAAAGATCAAATCCGGACTTTTATCCGCGATCACCGGATTTATTTTTTAATCAGGATGGTAAAAGACGGTTATTTCCATTATGCATCGATGAAAATTCCGTTTCAAAAAGTTCCCCGTTTCATACAATTACCCGATTACAACGGGTATCATTATATAATCTTTGTTGATGATATCATTTTGGCGAATCTGCAAAATATGTTTCCCGGATTCATGATCGAAAGCGTTCATGCGATCAGAATATCAAGGGATGCTGATATATATATTGAAGAAAATAAAATTTCTGATATTGCAGAAACTATCATACAAAAGGTAAAAAAGAGAAAAATCGGAGATTTGAACCGTTTTGTTTACGATTCCAAAATGCCTCCGGACATGCTGGATTATGTATGTGATGTTTTCAATATCCGGAAAGAAGAGTTGATTATCGGAGGAAAATACATGAGTCTGGAGGATTTAATAAATTTACCTAATCCCGTCAGTAAGGAACTCACCAGCCAGCCTCTGGCTCCATTGACAATTCCTGCCTTTGAAAAAAGGGAAAAGATGCTTACTACCATACAAAAGCAGGATGTTTTGTTACATGCTCCATATCAGTCATTCGATTATTTCATTCGTTTTATGGAAGAAGCTGCATTTGATCCTGAAGTCAAAGAGATAAAAGTAACCCAATACCGTGTCGCCGAAAAGTCGAGTGTAATTAAAGCATTGATACAAGCCGCTCAAAGAGGCAAGAAAGTCACCGTTTTTGTTGAATTGAAAGCTCGTTTCGATGAAGAGAATAATTGGAATAACGCCGAATTTATGAAACTGGCGGGAGTCCGCATCATCTACAGTCTTCCCGGTTTGAAAGTTCATGCAAAGATTGCTTTGGTAATTAAGAACAAGGCAGATGCCTTTGCTTATCTGAGTACCGGAAATTTCAATGAAAAGACAGCCCGTATTTACTCTGATTTGGGATTGTTTACTGCCAACAAAAGCATTCTCAAAGATGTCAGGCAGGTTTTTGATGTGTTGGAAGAGAATAAGACTCAAAACAACTTCCTGCATATGCTGGTCGCTCAATTCAATTTGCTTCCTACATTGAAATTGATGATAGAAAGAGAAATCGAGCATGTAAAATCAGGGAAAAAGGGATATATCATTTTAAAAATGAACGGAATACAAGACGAAGCTATGATCTCCGAACTTTATAAAGCCAGCGAGGCCGGAGTCGAGATAGATCTGATTATCCGCGGAATTTGTTGTGTGATCCCTGATCAGCCCTATAGTCGCAATATTCGTATTACGCGTATTGTCGATATGTTTCTCGAACATTCCCGTATATGGTATTTTTATAATGACGGACAACAGGATTTGTATCTTACATCTGCAGATTGGTTGAAACGGAATCTGCATCGCAGGATAGAGACTGCATTTCCCATATTGGATCCTGTGATCAAACAGGATATCATCCATTTATTGGGAATCCAGTTGCAGGATAATGTAAAAGCCTGCCGGATAGATGAAAATTTGAATAATGTAAAGAAAACAAATGGTTCTCCCATTCTTTTCAGATCACAGACAGAGACGTATAGATATTTACAAAGATGAAAAAAATTTTAGTCATTGTCCTCGGTTGTATTGCAGCCTTATATTTACTCAATCCTTCTGCCGGGATATTTGAATTTATTCCGGATAATGTTCCACTTATAGGAAATCTGGATGAAGGCGCCGCCTGTTATTTACTATACAGTTGCATTGAATATCTTAGGGGAAAGAAAATAGGAATCTTTGGAGAGAAGAACTAAGAGTAAAGAGTTTGCTCGTGACAGATTCGATTTTGCTCGTGTAAGATTCAATCCAACTCGTGACAGATTCGATTTTGCTCGTGACAGATTCGATCCAACTCGTGACAGATTCGATTTTGCTCGTGACAGATTCGATCCAACTCGTGACAGATTCGATTTTGCTCATGTAAGATTCGATCCAACTCGTGACAGATTCGATTTTGCTCGTGTAAGATTCGATCCAACTCGTGTAAGATTCAAGTTTGCTCGTGACAGGATCCCGCTCAATTTTGTATTCTAAAATCTCATATCCATTTTCATATTTTTTCTTATGTCCAGAACCTTTAATCTCTATTAAAGTTTTTCTTGCAATTCCCAATTTTATCTTATCCTGTGAAAAAAATATTCAAATTCAGTTTTGACAATGGAAACATTCAATTATTTATCATGAAACCATTTATTGTGATTTTTACTTAAAAACTGAAAATTTTCCTTGTTATTGATATTTATATAGGTACTCCCAGAATCTTTAACAAGAATATTTCCTACCTCTATTCTATTATAAACATTTTGAGGGATTTTTATATACAACAGAGTATCTTTTTCAAACTCATAGTAAGGTTGATATACTCTATTCATCCTATTAGATAAAAAAGGTTCATTAATTGTATCTATTTGTATGATAACTTCCCATTTTAATTCAGGACATTTATCACATAGCTCTTTACTTATTACCTTACCTTTAAGATACGTGTGTATTAGATATTCTTTTTTTGCAAATAATGTTTTCTTAACATCATTATTCACTCCCTGTACGAATCTGAATAAATCAAAAAAATAATATAATAACATCAAAAAAAGGATTATAACTATTAAAAGAAAATATTTTTTATAAATTTCCATTGTTTATCAATTAATTTCTACATGATTTTTAGGAAAATTTTCATAACAATTAAAATTAAGGATTTGTTATAGAGACCCCTCCATGAGTACCTCGATATTCTTCTTTTTTCTTTGCATTCTGTTCTTGAATAATATTTGTATTAATATTTTTTTGAGTTTGAGCCTGATTATTTTTTATGTCTTTAAAAACATTATTGGATCTATGACTTCATTGAATAATTTTACCATCCACAACCTTGCTGTTCTAAAATTAATACTCTCCTCCCCAACGGATTGGAAGCTCCAATACTAACAGGGTATGCATTATTTGGATCCTTAGGGTCTCCTTGAGAGTTGTCCCAAGCATAAGAATGGCAATTATATGCATTTTTTGCATTGGGAGAAACTGTGACATCTGAATTGTAGATTGGAGTTGCAGTTCCTGGTTGTTCCGAAATGGGTTTATCCTTTCCTGCCACAAATGTTGTATCTTTCATCCCTGTTGGGTCAATCCTATTTATAGGGTTGTTAGAGCAATAAGCATACGGCGACACCGAATAATACTTTTCCGCCAGAGGATCCATTGCATGAAACCTACTCAACATCCTGGCTCCATAATCGTACCACTTCAGACCATGCATTTTGTCGAATTCTTTGCCATTGTATTTGTATGGTTGCATGTGTTGTCCTTCACTTTCGTACCAAGGCAAACCGGATGCATTGTATTGGGTTCGCTGTATGACTGTGATCACATCGCATTCGTATTTCAGATTCCGGAGCACATTTCCCTGGCTGATGGGGGTTACCCCCACGGCTGAAAAACAGACCTCCGGCTTGTAAATCATTAAAATCGAATAAATTCATCTTGCTCAATGTGTTTATGTCTGATGCACATTTTTATTTTGTTTTCTTGGTTTTGTTTTCACAAGTCCGGAGACTTGTGTTTAGCCGGATGAAGCGAGGGACGCTTCGCCCAGCGAGGGGTTCATGTGGCTCCCATATAATTTTATTCAAAAAAAATTGTAATTCCCATCACTGCTCGATTCTCTTATAATAAATAGAACTCTCTTTAACTATTCCATGAGGTGTATTTTCTGATAGATAAAACTTACTATGATCCTTGGAAAATGTCACATAAAAGGTAGAAGTTTCTTCTAAATTATAAATTACAAATAAATCTGAAGCGATCTTCTCTTCTGTAATTTTAAAATAATGATTCGCTGATCTACTAACACTTAATATCCATGGGCTCTTTTCTTCTAAAAAGAATTCTCCATACTTATTATTAGGAAGAGAAACTATATAACCTTTCAACTTCCCATCTTCTTTGACTATGGAAACTGTCATTTGATTATAAATATTTCGTCCTTTTAGTTCCCATGTTCCGATAAATGCATCTTCATCAACATAATTCATCTTTGTACAAGAAAAAAACATGAACAAGCAAATGTAAACAAACAATATTATTTTCATACCTCTCAAATTTCCTATGTAATTTTATTTGTATTTTTTTTCCAGAATATCAAACTCGCGACATCTTAGATATGGTGGTAATGTCTTCTCTATCTCATATAAATTTTTTTCTAATATTTCGTCTTTACTCAAAAAAATTTGTCCTGACGGAAACAATTTCGAGTTTTTATTTAATAGCCGTTTTTTTCGCAATTCCCTCATAACCCAACCTCTATAGGGAACGCCGGAATATTCGAATGCTATTTCCTCGAGAAGATTTCCCCATTTTTCTTCTTCTGATGTAAAGACTTCTTCAAATGGAATATTGACAAAGATAAGTTTATTATTTAAATAATAAATATAGTTGCCTATTGTGTTATTGTCGCCAATAGAATAATCAGAAAAGCGATATTGTTGATTATTCTTATTGATAATAATCATGGGAACTCCTTGGGCATTTTGAGGTCTCACCGTCACTTCGTCTACAGAAGCAATTTTAAGATCTTCTCCATCACCAGGAATTCTCCAAACCTCTTTTCCTTCACTGTTGACTCCTATAGTGTCCATTCCAAAAGGATCAATATAATTAATTGGGTTGTTATGGCAGTAAGCATATGGACTTACCGAATAATACTTCTCCGCCAGCGGGTCCATTGTATGAAACCTACTCAACACCGGATCATACATCCTGGCTCCATAATCGTACCAGTTCAGACCATGCATTTTGTCGAATTCCTTGCCATTGTATTTGAAGGCTTGTACGCCGGAAATTTCCGGCGCCTGCGGATAGGGAATGCCAAATGATCCGTATTCCGTCCGCTGAAG
>JAVBLQ010000027.1:0-8796 GCA_031553435.1 Bacteroidales bacterium
AATGAAAGTTTTTCCTAAACTATCGTTTGAAGAACGAACAAATAAAAAGACAGAAGAAATCCATCATATTTTTGATGCTTATTTGAAAACAGGTAAATATGTTGGATATTGGAGGTGTAATTGTTTTTTTCTACATAAAAATGTTGTTGAAACTATAATTATACCCGTAATTAAAATTGACGTTATAGATGAGCAAATAAAAAGACTGGTGAAAGTAGAATTCGAAATTAAACCTCGTTTTGAAACTATAATGCAAATATTGATATTTTTATTTGGCACTATAGGAGTTTTCCTTATATGTTTTATGGCTATCAATCATAGTTTTAGTTTCGCATTACTGATTCCTTTTATGATATGTATATCTGCTTACATTATTTTTTATGGGTCTTATTCCTGGGAGGCAGAAGGTTTTAAGTCTGATTTGACTAAGAAACTAAACAAATTTTAGATAAATAAAATGAGACATTTAGGATTCTTACTGCCCCGCAGGACTTTTTAAGAGAGATGTAAGAGAAATATAAGAAAAAATATGAAAATGGATATGAGATTTGTAAGCATCCGGCCAATGCAGTGGTTAAATCAAATTATACCGGGACAACAGGAAGTTTTGAAGGAACAGGATACATCAACTCCAGTGTCAATTTTGACTTGGTCAAAATACTTTCCGTCAATTATTACGACAACTACAGATTTCGCTCGCTTCCCGGATTCAGTGATGCAGCTTTCAATTATACCGTTCCGGCAGGCTTCACCAATACCCGTTATGGTGATGACAACAGTGATTACCATGCCAAGGCCATGCTGACAGCTACCAAAACAGCAGTACTGGACAATCCGGGAAAGTTCCTGTGTTCGGTTTTTTATTATGATAACAAAGGAAGGGTTATACAAACCCGGTCAAACAACCACTTGAATGGTCACGACAAGATATACAACCAATACAGTTTTACAGGCAATGTGCTGAAAACTTTGAAAGAACACAGTTCATACATTGTTGAGAGTCCATATTACACACCACTCAATGTCAAAGAACTTTACGAATACACATATGATCATGCCGGACGACTCAAAACAACGCATCACCAGTATGATAATTACGACAAAGTCCTGCTTTCGGAAAATCATTATGATGATTTGGGACGGTTGGTCACAAAATACCGTCACAATAAAACAGATACAACAGATTATCGATACAATATCCGCAATTGGATCACCAACATCAAGAATGGAGGATTTGAACAAAAACTACACTATACATCCTCTCCCGTATCTTCACAGGGATATTATAATGGCAATATCTCAGCCATGACCTGGAAATACAAAAACCAAATCAATGGATACCAGTTTCACTATGACAAACTGAATCGCCTGACAGAAGCATATTCGGGAAAAGGAGAAAACCTGAGTGGGGGGAACTCAGAGTATGAAGAAGATTTCACTTACGACAAAAACGGCAATATAAAGACCCTGCTCCGCAACAGTGTAGTCGGAGCCGTTGACATGCTGGCTATGCACTACAACGGTAACCAACTCCGGCAGGTAGATGATGAATACGGATCCTCCAGCCGTTACGGATTAAAGGAATACAAAGGTGAGGCAATGCCGTCGGGAACCAGATTCCTTTACAATGCCAACGGCAACCTGGTCACAGATTTAGACCGTGAAATAGTGACCATCAAATATAATTTACTAAATTTGCCTGATACAATCCAATTCAAAAACGGCAATCAGATCATTAACACTTATGCAGCCGACGGCCGAAAGTTGAAAACGAGTTCTTTCACATTGATGAATCCGGTGGTAACCCCCATCAGCCAGGGAAATGTGCTCCGGAACCTGAAATACGAATGTGACGTAATCAATGAAGACATCCAGTTATATCACGACAATTACGATTACAACCTGACCAGAGATATTGATCAGGATTATGCCGGCCTGACTCGGTTGAAAACACCGGAAGGATATATTGCCGGAACCACCAGGGTTTCCGGAAAATGGGTTTCCAATTATCATTATTACCGCAAAGATCATCTGGGCAATAATCGTGAAGTATGGAGGGCATACAACAATACAGTAACACAGCGCACCCAGTATTATCCTTCGGGCTTACCTTATTATGAAAGTGAAGGTCAGAGCCTGCAACCCTATAAATACAACGACAAAGAATTCATGGAAATGCATGGCTATGATTCTTATGATTATGGAGCCCGCGGATTACATTCGGCAAAAATGAGGTTTGACACAATGGATCCGTTGGCGGAAAAGTATTATTCGGTGTCGCCATATGCCTATTGTGCGAATAATCCGATAAGATATGTTGATCCGGATGGTAGAAATTATGGGGACTTCTATGATATGAATGGGAATAGAATTGGCACAGATGGAATTAATGACAAGAAAAAATATATAGTGCTGGATAAACAAGAATCAAAACAAATAGAAAAAACAGATAAGCAAGGAAATACCACTAACCGTTCTGGAGTTTCTAGTTCTATAGAAAAACCCTCAACTTCAACAATGACTGCTGCTACGACTGCTATTAATAATACTAATGCTACTGGAAATGAACATGGATTTGTGGTTGCTACAGATGGTTCAACTTCCTCTATTGTAACCGACAATAATAGTGGCAGTGTTCAACTTGCACCTGCATACAATGAAGTTCAGACATTAGGTAATACTCCGGCCTTTGATGTTCATACTCATCCTAACACAGTTGTTATAAATCCAGATGGAACTTATACTGTATCAGACCCCAATCCATCAGGGACTCCAGGGGATCCTAATGTGTACTATGATTATGGATATCGAAAATTGCAAGAAACAAATAATCAGATTACCGAGCCCAGTTGGATTCTTGGTTCTAAAATAAACTCAGTAACAAATGGAACACCTGATCGAACACCAGTAGTTACTTTTTATCGAAGTACTGGGGTCATAGGACAAGTGAAATGGGCTAATTTTGTAAAAGTTGTAAATAAAATAAAATGAGAACACAAACAATATTTTCATTATTTTTCTTATTTTTAGTATCTAATCTCATTGCTCAAAATGAAAATCCTAACACAGGAAAATTAGATACTCCTTTAGTTGTAGTCGTTGATTCACTAGAGAAATTCAATATTTATCATAAACGAAAATTTATTATTCTCTATGATGGAAAAAAGTATAAAGAAAAAGCATTTTATATAAACATCCCGAAGAATGTTAAATTCAAAAAAGCTATTTATAATGTTTTTTCAAGTGAATTTATCTTTTCAAGTGATGAGGGGGAAACTATAATTATCAAAAGATATGCCAAAAAGAACAATAATCTAACTACTATAAAGTATTTTCCGTGTAGTATATCTTCAGATACAACTGATATTGATAATCATTTGGAAAAACAATGCGAAGTTATTTTATTTGTAAAAGATGAATATATTATTTATTGTTATAATGTGCACAAAAAAAATTTTGAAGTATTTAAACAATCAATAATGAGTTTAAGATCTAAGTTGTAAAAACCTTCGCTGGGCGAAGCGTCTCACTTCGTCCAGCAAGGAAATGCGACTAACCGTTCTGGAACTTCTAGTTCTATAGAAAAATCCTGTCCACACTCACTCTGGTACTGTTGTTATAAACCCAGACGGAATTTATGCTAGATCAGACCCTAATCCATCAGGTATGCCGAACGGGGAAATATACTCTTTAATGTTCAATTAGCATATTCTAATATCGTTACTTCTTATATAACTGCAACCGGAGAGGCTATAAAGTTCTCTTTCATATCTTTAATCCGATCCGATAAAACATGGAAATACCATATATATAAAATATGTGATTAATTATTGATTTTATAGTTGTTTTTTATAAAAATTCTATTACTTTTGTCACACCTTTAATGAAGAAAAGAAAGGATTAATCAAAATATTAACAGAAAATATGTGTAAGCATCCGCCGCTCCCCATCTTTTTGAATGTTTCTTTCTCTGTTATTTTTGCGTAAAAAAAGCCATGTTAACAGAACAACAATTTTCGGAGATTCATTCGCGTTACGTATCCTCAGGGTTAAGCATCCGTTCCTTCTGTTTGAATGAAGGTATCAGCAAGAAGTATAAGATAAAATATTCAGGCTTTATTGTAACTCTTTCAAAAAAAAGCAACAAGCTATCTATTTATATAATATTCTTATATTTTCATTATATTTGTGCCTTAAAATAAAAAGATTAGAATAAATTATGGCATTACAATGCGGCATCGTAGGTTTACCCAACGTGGGTAAATCAACCCTCTTCAACTGCTTGTCGAACGCAAAAGCACAGGCAGCCAATTTTCCTTTTTGTACAATTGAACCCAATGTAGGTGTAATCACCGTTCCCGATGAACGACTGACAAAACTTGCAGAATTAGTTCATCCTCAAAGAATCGTACCAACCACGGTAGAAATCGTCGATATCGCAGGATTGGTCAAAGGAGCAAGCAAAGGCGAAGGATTAGGCAATAAATTTCTGGCAAATATTCGTGAAACAGACGCGATATTACACGTACTTCGTTGTTTTGACGACGAAAATGTAACGCATGTCGATGGGAGCGTAAATCCTCTAAGAGATAAAGAAATCATTGATTACGAACTTCAACTAAAAGACCTGGAAACCGTCGAATCCAGAATCAGCAAAGTTCAAAAACAAGCTCAAACCGGTGGCGATAAAAATGCCAAAATCATGTACGATGTGCTGATCCGCTTCAAAGAAGCATTGGAACAAGGAAAATCAGCGCGTACCGTTAAATTCGATAATAAAGAAGACGAAAAAATAGCACACGAACTATTTTTATTAACATACAAACCTGTTTTATACGTTTGCAATGTAGATGAAAAATCAGCAGTCACAGGCAATAAATATGTGGAAGCAGTGCGCGAAGCCATCAAAAATGAAGATTCGGAAATACTCGTCGTAGCTGCCAAAATAGAATCGGAAATCGCTGAATTTGAGACATATGAAGAACGTCAGATGTTTCTTTCCGAAATAGGTTTGGAAGAATCCGGTGTGAACCGCCTGATCAAGGCTGCTTATAAGCTTTTAAAGCTGGAAACATACTTTACAGCCGGAGTACAGGAAGTCCGTGCATGGACTTACCCCAAAGGAAGCAAAGCTCCCCAATGCGCCGGAGTAATCCATACCGATTTTGAAAAAGGATTTATCCGCGCCGAAGTAATCAAATACAACGATTATATCCAATACGGATCAGAAAGCGCCTGCAAAGAAGCCGGAAAAATAAATATCGAAGGAAAAGAATATATCGTTCAGGACGGAGATATTATGCATTTCCGTTTTAATGTATAAATATTAAGTTTTAAGTACCTCCGCTTAATTAGTTTATACTATTGAATTTCGCAAGTCTCTCACTAATAGAAGATTTGCACGTGAAAATAATATAAACTAATTACGATGACGTACTTATGTTTTAAATTATACGTTTTACGTTTTTTTGTGCGTAAGCTAAACGTATAATTTAAAACATAAAACTTTTCAAAATTAAAATTTTGTAATAATGAAAACAAAACTCTACACCCTATTCATTTTTTGTGGATTATTCCTGGGAATGAAGGCCCAAGACAGTGCGAATAATCTATCTGATGCAGTAAAAAAAGATACTTCTTACTGGAAACTTTCCGGAATTACAGGTATCAACTTTTCACAGGCAGCACTAGTCAACTGGGCTGCCGGAGGAGAAAACTCCATTTCAAATAACTTTTATTTGAATGCATCTCTCAATTACGCCAAAGAACGTTGGGCATGGGATAACAACCTTGCTTTGGAATATGGTCTTATTTATTCAGACGAATATGATTGGCGAAAAAATGCGGATAAAATCTCATTCACTTCCAAACTGGGTTATCAAATCAACACAAAATGGTACTATTCATTATTGGGAGATTTTAACTCCCAGTTTGCCAAAGGATACAGCTATCCGAACACAAGAGATTATATTTCCAAATTCATGGCGCCCGCTTATTCAAACATCGCATTGGGTATTGATTATAAGCCGAATCCTGAATTCAGTTTCTTCTTCTCTCCCGCAACCGTAAGATTTACCTATGTATTAGACGATTATCTTTCAAACAAAGGATCATTCGGTGTTGATCCCGGAGATAAAGTCAAAATAGAAGCCGGAGCTTTATTCAAAGCAAACATGAAGAAAAAAGTAATGGAAAACGTAGAAGTAATCTCAGCTTTAGATATGTTTACACCTTACAACAGCGATTTCGGAAATGTGGATATTAACTGGGAAGTTTTAGCCAGTTTTAAAATTAACAAATTATTAACAGCCACCTTAAATACAACCTTACGTTATTATGACAGAGAACATTACATCAACGAAGATGGTGTGGATAAAGGTCCGAAAATCCAATTCAAAGAAATTTTTGGCCTGGGAATTGCATACAAATTTTGAGACAACTTCGTCTTTGTTCTCATTCAATATTTATTAATCAATTAATTATTTTCCACATGAAAAAAATTATTTTTCTCTTAACTCTTGCAATTGTTGTTAACTTCGGTGCAAATGCACAATTCGGAAAAATCAAAATCGACACTAAAAAAGTAACAGAAGCCGCCGGCAACGTAGTCAATGCCGTAACTTTATCTGATGCCGATGTTGCTCAAATCTGTCAGGAATATGTTGACTGGATGGACGCTCACAATCCTGTTTGCGAAGTAAAATCAAAAGACAAAGGAATGAAAGCTTATGCTGTACGTTTGGACAACCTGGTAAAAAACCACTTAAACTATGATGGTTTGAAATTGGATATCAAAGTATACTATGTTGTTGAACAAAATGCTTTTGCTTGTGCAAACGGAAGTATCCGCGTATTGGCAGGTTTGATGGATATGTTGACTGACGACGAATTATTAGGCGTTATCGGTCACGAAATCGGCCACATCAAAAATGGCGACTCTAAATCTGCAATGAAAAATGCTTACCTTGTATCTGCAGGTAGAAGCGCCCTTAGCGCTACCGGAGGTGTTGCCGCTAAATTGACCGATTCTCAATTCGGAGACCTCGGAGAAGCTTTAGCCGGTGCTCAATTCTCTCAAAAACAAGAATATGCTGCTGACGACTATGGTTACAATTTCCTGAAAGCTATCGGTCACGACCAAAAAGCAATGGCTTCTGCTTTACGTAAAATCGAACAATTATCAGCCGGTGGAGATAAAAGCAAAATGAAAGCTTTAATGTCAAGCCATCCGGATAGCGGAAAACGTGCCAAAAGATTGGAAGACAGAGACAAAAAATAAATTTGAAAGTTTATAAAGGTTAACGCTAACAGGGTTTAAATCTCTGTTAGCGTTTTTTATATTTAAAAAATTACTTACTTTGTTCTTCCAATTTTAGAAACTGTTTAAAAATTTTCTTACATAAACTAAGCAAAATATATGAGCAAGCTTGAAAACTTCAAACAAATCATTGACAAAGATTACACTTTCAAAGGCGATTCTTTCATTCTCGGAGCCCCGGTCTTAGACGGAGAAGTAGTTCCCGACAGCTATATTCGTGTTCCCCTGAAAACAATGAACCGCCACGGTTTGATTGCCGGAGCAACCGGTACCGGAAAAACAAAGACATTGCAGGTAATTGCCGAATCATTAAGCGATGCAAGTGTATCTGTAGTCATGCTCGATATCAAAGGCGATTTGAGTGGAATAGCAGCTCCCGGATCCGAAAACAAAATCATCCAGGAAAGATACGGGAAAATGAAGCTCGACTACAAACCTTCAGCTTATCCCGTAGAATTAATGAGCCTCAGCCATGAAAAAGGTGTCAGATTAAGGGCTACAGTCATGGAATTCGGTCCCGTTTTACTCTCCAAAATATTAGAACTCAATGATACTCAGGCCAGTTTGGTATCCCTTATTTTCAAGTTTTGTGATGATAGGCAATTGCCTTTAATTGATTTAAAAGACTTTTCCAAGGTTATTCAATATATCAGTAACGAAGGAAAAGAAGAAATAGAAAAAGAATACGGAAAAATATCTACTTCATCCACAGGAATTATTCTTCGTAAAATCATCGAACTTCAACAACAGGATGCCGATTTATTCTTCGGAGAACCATCATTCGAAACAAGCGACTTGATGCGGATCGATGATCAAGGCCGCGGAATGATCAATATTATCCGTGTAACAGACTTACAGGACAGACCTAAACTGTTTTCAACTTTTCTGCTCCAAATGCTTGCCGAGCTATACGCCACATGTCCGGAAGAAGGAGATTTGGACAGACCTAAACTCGTCATGTTCATTGATGAAGCTCACCTGATCTTCCAGGAAGCAAGTTCCGTTTTGCTTCAACAAATTGAAACTATCATCAAGCTGATCCGTTCCAAAGGAATAGGAATTTTCTTCTGTACACAAAATCCTACGGATGTGCCACCTTCCGTTCTCGGACAATTGGGATTCAAAGTACAACATGCTTTAAGAGCCTTTACAGAAAAAGACAGGAAAGCCATCAAAAGTATGGCCGAAAATTTCCCTGGTTCTGAATTTTACAAAACAAGCGATTTACTCACAGCTATGGGAATCGGAGAAGCTTTAGTCACTTTACTGAACGAAAAAGGAATGCCTACAGCCTTGGCTTACACAATGCTGACCTCTCCCCGCTCCCGCATGGATATCCTTTCAGACGAAGAAATAAATAATCTGGTTGCCAAAAGCAGATTAGCTTCCAAATACAATCAGGATACAGATAAAGAAAGCGCTTATGAAATTCTGACTGCCAGAATACAGAAAAGCCAACAGGAAAAAGAAGAACAAGC
>JAVBLQ010000070.1:0-5022 GCA_031553435.1 Bacteroidales bacterium
CATCTTACTTGTAACAGCGAGGGCAGTGACACAAAGGAAGAAGTGACTGCTCAAAACATTAAAAATCTTAATATTCGGTTTATTCCGGGAAAGGAATTAAAACAAGCTATCAATAAAGCCACATTTATATCTATTGAAGGACTGATTCCCTGATTTTTGAGTATTTTGTACAGTTTAAAAAAGTCTCTAGACGAATATTTGAAAGCGTCTAGAGACTTTTTTTAATTTCTCTAGAGACTTTTTCAAATTCGTCTAAACGATTTTCACTCTTTAATATCTGGCTCATTATGAGTGAAAAGTGAAAAACTAAAAGTAAATAATGAATCTTTCTGTAAAACTACTCTTTTTTCACATTTTTCATATAATTTTGCAAATTCAATTTGAAAGCAAATCACAATATGGAAATAGCAAGCAAATACAATCCCGCAGAAGTAGAAGACAAATGGTATCAATATTGGCTTAACAATCGGTTTTTCAAATCCGAACCGGATGAACGTGAACCTTATACGATTGTGATTCCGCCTCCCAATGTGACCGGAGTGTTGCACATGGGACATATGTTAAACAATACCATTCAGGATATTCTTGTCCGCCGTGCTCGCATGCTGGGAAAAAATGCTTGTTGGGTACCCGGAACCGACCACGCATCAATCGCTACAGAAGCCAAAGTAGTATCTAAACTTGCGCAGGAAGGAATTAAAAAATCAGATTTAACCCGTGAGCAATTCCTGGAACATGCCTGGGAATGGACTCATAAACATGGGGGAATCATCCTTGAGCAATTAAAGAAACTCGGAGCTTCCTGTGATTGGGACAGAACTTGTTTTACGATGGATGAAAAACGTTCCGAAAGCGTACTCAAAGTCTTTGTCGATCTATATAATAAAGGTTTAATTTATCGTGGAGTACGCATGGTTAACTGGGATCCGAAAGCCCAAACCGCCTTATCTGACGAAGAGGTTAATCATAAGGAACAACAAGGGAAATTATATTATCTACGATATAAAATAGTAGGAGAATCCGGTTATGCAGTTGTTGCCACTACCCGGCCGGAAACAATACTTGGAGATACAGCCGTTTGTATTAATCCGAACGATCCTAAAAATGCTCATTTGAAAGGGAAAAAAGTTATCGTTCCCATCGCCAACCGCGAAATTCCCATCATTGAAGATGATTATGTGGATATCGAATTCGGAACAGGTTGTTTGAAAGTAACTCCCGCCCACGATGTCAACGACTATATGCTTGGAGAAAAATATAATCTGCAAGCCATCGATATTTTCAATGACAACGGAACACTCAATGAACATGGATTGCAATATGCAGACATGGACAGATTCGATGTCCGCAAAAAAATTGAGAAAGACCTGGAAGATGCCGGATTGCTGGAAAAAACAGAAGCTTACACAAACAAGGTAGGATTTTCAGAAAGAACAGATGTTCCCATCGAACCTAAGCTTTCCATGCAATGGTTCCTGAAAATGGAAAATCTGGCAAAACCTGCACTGGAAGCGGTAATGGATGATACAATCAAATTGCATCCGGCAAAATTCAAGAATACTTACCGTCATTGGATGGAAAATGTAAAAGACTGGTGTATTTCCCGCCAGTTGTGGTGGGGACACCGTATCCCTGCTTATTTTCTTCCTGAAGGTGGATATGTGGTTGCTGAAACACCGGAAAAAGCGTTGGAACAAGCACAACTCACAACTCACAACTCACAACTCACATTAAACGACTTGCGTCAGGACGAAGACTGCCTGGATACATGGTTCTCCAGTTGGTTGTGGCCCATTTCTGTATTCGACGGTATCAACCAACCGAATAATAAAGATATTGAATATTATTATCCGACCAATGATTTGGTTACTGCTCCCGAAATCCTGTTTTTCTGGGTTGCCCGTATGATTATTGCCGGATATGAATACCGGAAAGACAAATGTTTCAGTAATGTATATCTAACCGGAATTGTAAGAGACAAGTTGGGACGAAAAATGTCTAAATCCCTTGGAAATTCTCCGGATCCGCTCGATCTGATTGCTAAATACGGAGCTGATGGTGTGCGTATGGGCATGTTATTGACTTCCGCAGCAGGAAATGATTTACCTTTTGACGAAGTTTTATGCGAACAAGGACGAAATTTCAATAATAAAATATGGAATGCTTTCCGTTTGGTAAAAGGTTGGGAAGTAAGTAATGACATTCCTCAGCCAAAATCAGCACAAACAGGTATTCAATGGTTTCAGAATCAACTCAATAAAGTAATTGAAGAATTGGACGATTCTTTTGATAAATACCGTTTGTCAGAGGCATTAATGGCTGTATATAAACTGTTCTGGGACGATTTTTCTTCCTGGTATCTGGAAATAATCAAACCGGCCTATCAGCAACCGATCGATAAAAAAACATATGATGCAACCATCGGATTTTTCGATATTTTATTAAAACTGCTTCATCCGTTTATGCCCTTTATCACTGAAGAATTGTGGCATGCGCTGGAAGAAAGGAAAGACGGAATGAGTATAATGGTTGAGCAAATGCCCAAAGTTCAACCTCATGACATCCAGCTCATTTCTTCTTTTGAAGAAGTAAAAGAAGTAGTTGCCGGAATTCGCTCCATTCGCTTACAAAGAAATATTCCGAACAAGGACGTCCTCGAATTACAAGTTCTTGGAAAAAACAATACACAGTTTGATGATATTATTTTAAAAATGTGTAACTTGTCAGCCATTAACGAGGTGAAAGAAAAATCTTCTGATGCCGTTTCTTTTCTTGTCGGAACAATAGAATACGCTGTTCCGCTCGAAAATAATATCAATCCGGAAGAAGAATTGGCCAAGCTTACGGAAGAACTGAAATATCAACAAGGTTTTCTTCAATCGGTAATGGCTAAATTAAGCAATGAAAGTTTTGTAAGCAAAGCGCCGGCCAAAGTCATCGACATGGAACGTAAAAAACAGGCTGATGCCGAAAGCAAAATAAAAACATTGGAAGAAAGCATTAAAAAATTAATGTGAAAAACATACAACACATATTTTCCATCGGGATTATTTTCATCCTGTGTTCCTGTTCAACAACACATCGGTTCATGATTGAAACAAGAGCGCCGGCCCAGATAACATTCCCGTTAAACATAGCAAATATTATTGTTGTAAATAATGCTGTACCCCAGTCGCCTGAAAACGGAGTAGAATGTATAGTGTCAAACAAAGCGATAGAAGATTATAAATTATCCAAAGATTCGGCTGTCATGGATGCTGTAGAAGCTTTAGCCGGGATGATCTATGAATCAAAATATTTCAACAAAACATTGATTTATAATAAACCTGTCAGAACAGATAATGAGTATCTTGCAATAAAGCCAATTGCACAAAGCAATGTAAAAAATATTGTTTCAAATGCTGATGCCGATGCTGTGATTGCTTTGGAAAGATTGCTTTTTCATGTAACACAAAATATCAAAATAATTACTTCCAATTATGTGTTGACAGATTTTAATATCCGGGCTACAGGCAATTTTAGCGCCTATCTCCCTGATAAAACAAAGCCAATGGCAACATTTGTCATTCAGGACAGTCTTAAATTTTATGATTATCTATACACGGATTCCCTTACTTTACTTAAGTTATTAGGAGAAGACCTTCTTTCCGAATGTGCCCGTGAAATCAGTTTTAAAGCTTCAAAATACTTCGTACCATATTGGGAAACTTCAGAAAGGATATTATATACAAATTCCTTTAATTCTCAGATGAAAGAAGCATTGGCATATGCTAAAAAAGATTCATGGAAAGAAGCATTTGAAATATGGTCAGATATAAATGAGCGGGAAACCAAACAGCCTAACAAAGCCAATTTATTGATCAATATAGCAATATCTTATGAGATGAGAGATTTATTAGATAAAGCTCTCGAAATGACAGATAAGGCCATTGAATATTATAATCAAGAACAAAATAAATATTCCAAAGAATTAGATTTCGCCAACAGGTACAGGAATATATTATTGGAAAGAATCAAAAATACTTCTATATTAGATGCCCAATTGGGACCGGAATAATATGAATAATATGAAAACTGATGTATACATGGTGCGTTCTACTCTTGAATCCGTGATTCCAAGAGCTTTGGACAAGTTTGAAAAAAACAGGAACGACGAGTCTTTAAGTGATCTGTACATCAAAACAGATAAAGAAAACGGAATTATTGAGATATACGATGATATGGAAAATCTTCTAATCAAAGAATCTGTTGACGCCTGGTTGGAAAATGATGCAGATGCAGACAGATTTGCCGAAGAATTTTCCAGAATGGCAAAGCCCGTTTTAAATGATTTGGATAAACAATCTTTCTTTTCCAAAAGCTTCATCTACAAGCCTTTTTCGGTTAGTTTGGTCAATGAGCATTTTATTCTGTTGGAAGAACTTCTTTTCCTGGATGATGAAAACCTCAAGCTAAGCGGAGAATCCCTCATGGATTTGGATAAAGAATTGAATGATTTTCTCAAAAACTTACTCAAAGAAAATTGAAAATGGAAAGTTGAAAATAAATTAAACTTTCCACTTTTAAATGTCAATTTTCAATAAATCCGCCGCAATAGCTCAGTTGGTAGAGCAACGCATTCGTAATGCGTAGGTCGCCGGTTCGAGTCCGGCTTGCGGCTCTTGGTTATTAGGCAATTACAGGAATGTGATTGCTTTTTTCGTATCAAAATGTGAAGATTTATTGACGGTTTTCTTCCTCTAAAAAACGTACCTTTGCAAATATATCTTTATTATGCCACAAAAAAAGAAAGCCATATTAGACCGCATCAAGCAGCATAAGGCACTGCCTATTATGGTGCGCTTGCCTCATGATACACCTTTCAGCGAAGAAATCGTCAGAGGATTGAATGAACCTGTACGACAGGGCTTCTATTCCCTGATGGTGGTTATTAAAGGCGAGTCAAAACACATGGTCGATTTTCGGGATTATACTATTATGGATGGGCAACTGTTGTTTGCAACTCCCTGGCAAATTCATACG
>JAVBLQ010000101.1:0-5233 GCA_031553435.1 Bacteroidales bacterium
AGTTATAGTAAAATCCCAACCAACAAGCCTTAGAGATTGTTGAGTTATTTCATCAATCTCTGTGATTTTGCCTTTTTTTCTAAAGTTTTTAGACATCAAATCTTCTTCTGTATCGAATGTTCGCAAGCTATAGTTATTATCAAGTGTAACAGGAGCGTATAATTTTTTTCTTAGAACATAAGTATCATTATTCGGGCTGAATTGAAGATAGGCATTGTTACATGTATAAAAAGCATATAGCTGACTATTTGAATTGGACGGAATATCAACAAGATTATTATTATTGCCATCCAGAATATAGCGATCAAAATTTGAATACACACCCAGAGCTCCTACTTCCATTTGTCTTCTATCTGGATTTTTACATCTTATAGAAGAACCAAAGCCCAAAATATGGGCAACTGATCTTAAAACGGCAGTCTCTAACGATACTTTTTCCGGATCAGTTTGTCCATCGATATAATAATCCCATAGATCAGGATTGCTATTGATATAAATTTTAGAAGTTATACCGCCAATAAAATCTTCATCAATAACCCCCATATTTATTGCTGCAAGTTCGGGGTAAGTCACGCCATCATTTCCCTTAACATAAGATACTTTGGTTACTGTTGCAATATTATTATTGCTTGTTACAGTATCGGTAAAAACTAAGGGAATTTCCTTTTTGACCAACAATTGTTCTTCCCATAATTCTACCGCATTTCTTATTGCTGATTGCATAACCGGAGTAATTCTGTTCCTATCAAAAATAATTTTAAACTTTCCTCCATATGAGCTTCTTAATCGCAAACTTTTTTCCGGCGCCAGCTTTACAACGTTATTCATTGAAGGTTGAACTTTATCAGTTATGGTCATGGTATATCTTTCCTGTGCCTGTGACAAGAAAATATTACCAACCATTAAAATAAATAGAGTACATAAATTTTTCATAAACAAAAATAATTTATTAGAGCTTATATTGAATATAATGTCTATTGTTGATTTAATATCTGTAAATTTTTATCATTCTATTTCAAACTCCCCAATCAACTCATCACCACTCTCATTAGTTATGTGTATTACATAATGTCCGATATTAAAATTGTTTGTGTAAATAACTTGTTGATTCTCTATGTTGGTATTTATATTTTGAGAATAGACGATATTCCCAAAATTATCAGTTATTTGGAATGAAATAATTCCTGCCTGATCAAACTCCAAAAAGAGAAAGTCATCCAATTGCTCAATAATTGTTTTAATAAAATCTTAATATGGTTTCAAAGTTAGATTGTAATTATTGATTAAAATATAGATTTTTTAAGGATACAGGTTTTTTCGAGGGAAGATTTAATTAATTATCTGATTAATAGTTTTTTGAATAATCTATGATACAGTTTTTTTTGAAGGGAATATTTTTAATTCCGGGTTTATTTTCTCAAATTTTCCAAATACTCTTTTAAGTTTTCATTTTTTGACATTCCAAGTTTTTTTCTGATACCTGTTTTTTTGGCTTGTATGGTGTCAAGCGCCAGTTTTAATATGATACTAATTTGTGTATTGTTGAGTTTTACGTAAGTCAGGCAACAAATTTTGAATTCAATATCGTTTAACTGAGGCAAATATGACTTGATTACATCTAAATAATTATCAGACATTTTGTTCATTGTATCGTAAAGGATGTCCCAGTTTACGCCTTCTTTTTGGCTATATACTATTTCATTAAATTTTTGAATAAGTTTTTTCCCATGTAATTTTTCTTCTTTATCCAAAAACAAGCTTAAAGTAGCTGTCTTTTCCAAAATTTTAAATTGTTCGGCAAAAGCCTTTTGAAATTCATTTTTGTTTTCATTTAAATTTTGAGACAGGCAGTCTAATTCATTTGATTTCAGATAAAACTCATCTGATAACTGTTTGTTTATACTATGTTTTCGATATAAAAAGAAAGATATTATCAAAATGCAGACAAACAAAACAATACAGATTATTAATATATTTTGCTTTTCGATAACAACCTGTTCATATGAGTTTTGAACCAGTTCAAATTTGTATTTTTTTTCAATATTCAAAAAATCCTGATTTCTTTTTTCTTCCACAATTGATGATAAAGATTCTGAATAAAGTGTATGAAAATTTAATGCAGACTGAAAGTTCCCTTTTATAGATTCTATTTCTGAATATAACAGATAAATATTTGTTTGTAAGTTTAGTTTTTTTTCATCAGAAATTTCCAATGAAAGGTTTAAACAATATAAAGCAGAATCCAGTAGGGATTCTTCAACATAAATCTCGGCTAAATTGTAATATAATTTTGACAGTTCAGAATCTTTAGGATTCAATGATAGTATATTCTTCAGGTTTTCTTTTGCTTTTTTAATATTTCCAATTTCAAAATATGCTACAGAAAGATTGTTTTTGTATGTTATAATAAAACTTGTATCATTGCATGCTATAGCCTGATCCAGACCTTTATTATAGTAATAAAATGCACTGTCATTTTCATTGTTTAATAAAAATGCGTTACCTATTTCTTTATAGATGTAAATTGTTTTATTTTTCTTATCCGGAGAGTAGAATAAATAATAGTTTATTGATTTTTTATAAAAATCAATGGCTTCTTTATACAGCATTTTACTGTAATACAAATTTCCGATAAAATAGGGTATTAATCCTCTCAAATTATAGTCTTTTGTTTTGTCAGCAATTTGTCCGGCAGCTAAATACTCTTTCAGCGCCCGATCATAATTATGCTGATTTTGATAAACTCTGCCTGAATAAAAAGTTGCTAAAGCAGAGGATTCATAATTGCCCTGTTTTTCAAAAAAATCTTTTGCCTGAAAAATCAAAGTATCCGCAGAAATATCTTTATACGCTTTATCTTTAGCCTGGACCTGAAGTAAAATAAATTCAGGATTTGTTCGTGGATTAATTTTTCCGGCATAAGCTAAAGAGTCGAGCAACACCAAGGCGCTATCAGGATTTTGTTCGATTAAAAAACTGATTTTATCTGATATGGGCTTTTCAAATTTATTCGAAGTACAGGAACAAATCAAAAAAATTATACATAAATAATATGGGCTTTTTCTGAAAAGAAACATAGAAAAAATGATATTAAGATGCAAATATATCATTTTTTCAGCTTCAAACGCAAACTGTTGGTTACTACACTTACACTGCTAAGGGCCATTGCCAAACCTGCAATCATCGGGTTCAATAAAAAACCATTGACAGGGTAAAGAATCCCGGCAGCAACCGGAATTCCGATCAGGTTGTAGATAAATGCCCAGAATAAGTTTTGACGGATTGTTTTGACAGTTAATTTCGATAACCTGATTGCTTCGGGAATTTTGGTTAATTCGGAAGAAATAATCGTCATCTTAGCAGTATCCATTGCGATGTCACTTCCTTTGCCCATGGCAATGCTGAGATCTGCTTGTGCAAGGGCGGCGCTGTCATTAATGCCGTCGCCAACCATTGCTACTATTTTACCTTCTTGTTGAAGGTTTTTTATGAAATCGGCTTTTTCATGAGGCAAAACGCCAGCTTTGTAATGTTTTATTCCTATTTTGGATGCAATTTCTTTGGCGGTGCTTTCGCTATCACCTGTCAACATATATACTTCTATGCCTGATTTTTTGAGTTCGCTGATAGCTTCCGGAGAATTCTCTTTTATTTGATCAGTAATCGCGACAACAGCGAGTATTTGTTTATTATCGGCAAACCAAATAATTGTTTTGGAGGCGGTCATCCATTTTTTGGCCTGGATTTCCAGTTGATCGTCTATTTGGATGTTGTTTTCAATCATTAGTTTGGAGTTTCCGGCAAACCATATTTTCCCATTGAAAGATCCTTTGATACCTTTTCCCGTAAGACTTTCGAAACCGTCTAAAGAAATATGATCGATATTCCCGAAATGACGAGTTACCGCATCGGCCAATGGATGTTCGGAAAGTTTTTCCAGACTATAAAATATTGCTTTGGCACTGTTGTCGTTATTTAGCCATGAAATATCTGTTACTACAGGCTTTCCTTCTGTGATTGTCCCGGTTTTATCAAGTACTATGGCATTGACTTTTTGGGCTGTTTCGAGACTTTCCGCATCTTTTATAAGGATCCCTTTTTCCGCGCCTTTTCCGATACCAACCATAATAGCTGTGGGTGTGGCCAGTCCTAACGCACACGGACAGGCGATAATAAGGACTGTGACCAATGCCAGTAATCCATGAGTAAAGCCATTGGCCGGATCAAGTAATAACCAAAGGACGAAAGCCAATGTGGCAATACCAATGATAACAGGAACAAATACAGAAGCAATTTTGTCAACCAGTTTTTGAACGGGAGCTTTGCTTCCCTGCGCATCTTGTACCATGCGGATGATTTGAGCCAACATTGTCTCTGAACCGACTTTTTCCGCAATGAAACGAAAACTTCCTTTTTGGTTGATTGTTCCGGCAAAGACTTTAGCATTTTTTTCTTTGAATACGGGAACAGGTTCTCCGCTGAGCAGGCTTTCATCTACATAAGAACTGCCTTCCATAACAGAACCATCAACGGCAATTTTCTCTCCCGGTTTAACCAATAGAATGTCATCTTTTTGGATTTGTTTGATGGAAATTTCTTCCTGTATTCCTGTTTCCCGTATGATAGTAACGGTTTTAGGTTGAAGTCCCATCAGTTTTTTAATGGCGGACGAAGTATTTCCTTTGGCTTTTTCCTCCAATAATCGTCCCAAAAGAATAAAGGCTATGATTACACTGGCAGCCTCGAAATAAACATGAGGGTGTATTCCCTTCGAAATCCAGAATTGCGGGAAAAACATGTTGAACAGGCTGAAAAGATAAGCAATTCCGGTACTGAGAGCAACCAAAGTATCCATATTGGCCGAATGATGCTTCAATTGTTTCCATGCATTGATAAAAAAATCTCTGCCGAGCCAGAAAATAACCGGAGTGGATATTATCCACATAATCTCATTGGCATAGGACATATCCATCCCTACCATTCCGATGATAAGGATTGGAACGGATAAAATAATCGCCCAGGTTGTTCTTAACTTTAGTTTTTTGTATTTCTTCGCATGAGCCTCTTCTATCTCATCCGAAGCGTCTTCATCAAGATCGGTTAATAGGTCGTAACCGGCCTCTTGAACAGCATCACGCATGAATTCAGGAGAAATTTGGGCCGGATTATATTCGATAGTTGCTGTTGCCGTCGCATAATTTACTGAAGCAGATACTACTCCTTGTTGGCTGTT
>JAVBLQ010000052.1:0-18316 GCA_031553435.1 Bacteroidales bacterium
AACTCTCTACACTCAATTTTTTTCTCTCCGCTTTTACCGCATTGATTTTTTTGGTCAACAGGATGTGGAATACAGTCCAGATAACCACATCAATGAGTATAAGCAAATTGATATTAATAAATGAATATAACAGAAGATTCAATCCGATAAAAAAACAATCGATAAAAAGTATGATCAACATTGCTACACCATGCGTACAACCCAGAGCTAAAAACTTATGGTGTATATGATTTTTATCCGGCAAGAAAATATTTTTCTTCATTTTGAAACGGTGAATAATCACCCTGATTACATCAAATATAGGAATGATCAACAATGAAAATGCAAGAATAATGGCATTGGGCAATTGATTACCCTCGATTATTTCATACCTGCTCAACCTGATGGCTAATATACACAGGATTAAACCGATTGTTAATGCGCCTGTATCTCCCATAAATATCCTACGCTTTCTTTTGGATGCGCCAAATACGTTGTAGTAAAAAAATGGGATCAATACTCCCAAGGTTGTAAAGGCCAACATAGCATAGAGCATCCGTTCTTCATAGAGGAATAAAAAGCCGAAAAACAACAAGGCAATGCCACTCAATCCGGAAGCCAGGCCATCGATCCCATCTATCAGGTTGATTGCATTGATAACAAAAACAATCACAAAAACGGTAAAAGGAATGCCTATCCAGGGAGATAATTCTCCAATACCAAAAATGCCATACAGGTTATTGATCCATAAACCGGCAAGCACAATAAAAATCCCGGCAGCCACCTGCGCTAAAAATTTTACATGATAACGAACATTGATCAGGTCATCTACTATACCCACAAAATATAAAATCATCAGGGCGCACATGATCAATAGAAATTTAGGAGCTATGGTAATCGTTGTCCACGCATTGGGCTGGGAAACAGTAAAAACAGCAATGGTCAATCCCATTACAAAAGTGATCGTAGGAAGAAATGAGATTCCTCCCAAACGGGAAATGGCATCTTTATGCACTTTCCGGATATCCGGTGCATCAAAAAGCCGTTTCTTGAGTGAAATCAATAAAATTTTGGGTATGATGTAAGCTACAACATACAAACTGATCACAAAAGAAATAATGATTAAATAATGCTCATTTGTCATTTCACAGAAGGGAAATACAGATATGAAGTTTTACTTGAAAATTCAAACAATCTATTAGTCTACAGGAACAAGCAACGATGGATGAACATAAGTCGTAGCTACCGCTACCACACCAGGGATCGCAACGACCACTCTCCGATCACCTCTTATACGTACAAATTCGCCTTCAACCCCAGCAAACAGACCTCCTATAATACGAACTTTATCTTTTTTCTTAAAGTTAATTTCAGTAGGATCCAAATAAATCAGCTGTTCGTCTAATGAACCTGCTACCGCAATAAAATGTTGCATTTGCTGATTGGGGACAATAATAGGTTGGTTGGTAGACTTATCCATCATGTAACGCATCGGGGCTTTTGATTCTACGTCCATCTTAACTGTATCGATCACAGTTCTGGAAGATTTTACAAATATCAGGTTATGAACGATAGGAACTAATTTTTTCACACTCTTACCTCCCTTATTTACCAATTCATAACGCATCGGGATAAAGTTTTCTACCTGGAGAGTATCAAGATATTCTTTCAACGCCATCTCTCTACTGTAAGTAACCCGAATGGCATACCAAACAACATCTGATCTCTTCATAATTAACAATTCTACACAAAATTGTACAACTTGGGGACACCCGAAAATAAAATTCTCAAGTCAGGAAGAATCTTTGTCCTTTATTCTATCTCAGAAACGGGATAAAAATTCGGTGCAAATGTAATCAATAAATCAAGTCGAAACAAGGGAAATTAAAATTTAACGTAAATTTTCTAGCACAAAAATAAAAAAGGCGTAGGGCAAAGGGTGAAAGGGACAAAGTTTAACATTTCAAGTTGAAATCAATACGAACATTTTTGGGTGCACGGTACAAGGTGCACGGTGCACGAATTGCTTACGCCTGATAGTGCACTACATCTGATAAACCGACCGTGCACCATGCACCGTGTACCTTTGCACCCAAAACATTCACATTGGTTACATTTTGAATATTTAAAGAAAGAGCTTAGGTCAAGGGTTAGGTTGGGGTGACATTCTAAAACCGGACAATCAAATCTGCTCCCAACTGCATCGGTTTTCCCTTTTGTACAAAGGAATTATTCATGGATTCAAAATAGAAGGCATCATAACTGGTATCCAAAGCATTTTTCATCCAAAAATCCAGGGTGAAGATGCTTTTGCTGAATCCGGCTCGGAAGTTAAGTAGTCCGTATACATCCTGTGCAATATCATTGGCCGGTGTCCAGTAAATTTTTCCGGCACCGTTGTATTGAGCCTGGATATTGACTCTATCTATTATTTTATTGGAAAATGTCTTGATATAGGAACCATAAACGGAAAAAGTCTGTTGCGGAGCAAAAGGTATGTATTTTCCGCTATAATCATTGGTTCCATCGTCATAGTCTTTGAAAGTGGCATGGACGTAACCGTAATTAGCTCCCAGATTCAATTCGGGAAGAACACGAACATTCACACTTACATCGACACCTTTGTTAACAGCGTTTCCTGCATTGGTCAACATCCGTCCGGCGCCACTATTCACAAATTTAGTCAATTGCATATCTTTTACATCGATGTAAAAAAGAGCCAGGTCTGTCCACAACACATTCTTAATCAGTTCTCCTTTGAATCCGATTTCATAATTCCAGCTGATTTCCGGTTTGTATGAAACCACATCTTTGATCGGAGTTGAAGGAGTACTGCTACCACCCGGTCGTTGTTGCTGTATGGCATCTTTCACGATATCCGAAAACATCTGGATATTGAATCCTCCGGGGTTATAGCCTTTGGCTACGGTTGCATATACATATTTATTGCCGCCAAATTCATATTTCAATGAACCTTTGGGTAATATCTGGGTGAATTCCATTGATTCGGAACCAATCATCGTCGTATCCAAAGGCATGGTAAATGTTCTGGGTCCCATTTTTCCACTCAAAGTCATTGCGGTAGATGTATTGTAATCCAGATCATCTTTTTCGTAATCCAAACGGATACCGGCTGTGAGAGACAATCCTTTTACAAATAGGTTATTATAGGTGGATTGATGGAAAATAGCGCCACCAATTGTTGGCGTATTGAATGAGCCCGGAATAAAAACAGAATTATCGACAATGGAAAGCAACGGCATTCCCGGATTTTCCTGATGCAATCTGTCGAAAACCGGTTGTAAAATGGTACGGATACCATCTTGCTTGAAATCGACATCGCCCTGTGTCTGCAAATGATTATTAAAACCAAAAACACCGAATGACCATTGATAATTGCGGTTGTTGTTGGACTTAATACTCAACTCTTCTGTTACTGTTTCCTGATTTTGTTTCTGGGTAATGGTGAAAAGAGAAAGAGGCGTATAATCCTGATCCATCACCATATCATCTTTCAATATCTGGAAAGAAGTGGACGAGGAGAGCAGGATATTTTTATTTTTATAAGCCAGATTGATTGTATTTCCTCCCATTTTCCGGTTGTAACTTCCTTCATCGTTGTAATTCACGGGTTGGGTTGTTCCGGTTGTTTTATCATATTTTCCATAAGGGAAAGCGCCCTGATCCACATAATCATAATTGATAATGTAGGCTCCGGTAAATGAATCGGCAATTTTGAAATCAAAACGCAAGCGGCCTCCGACTGAAGTCGAAGCATCGGCTTTCTCACCCGTATATTCGTTGGTAAAGAAACCATCGTCTTTATCATAATATGCAGCCAGAGAAACTCCCAGGTCTTCATTGATCCGGGTATAATTGGAAGCTTTGGCTTTGAACAGTCCGTAATTTCCTCCGGTCAACGTTATTTTCGTTCCCTGATATGAAAGTGCGGAAGGGGTGTAAATGTTCACAATTCCACCCATGGCATTCCGACCGTACAAGGTTCCTTGAGGGCCTCGCAATACTTCAACCCGCTGTACATCTACAAAATCGAAATCGAAAGTGGTTTTATTTAAATATGGAGCGTTGTCGACATACATTCCGGCGGCTTGTCCGGTACTGCGGTTACCGATTCCACGGATATATACGGGAGCCGTCATTTTGGAACCATAATCAGGAATGAAGAAATTGGGAATGATGGTCGACATGTCTTTCACATCAAAAATCTGCATGCCGTCTATCTGTAAAGGAGACAAAACGGTAACGGAACCCGGCAGTTTCTTCAATTGGTTGGTTTCTTTGGAAGAAGAGGTGATAACCACTTCATTCAGATACTGTGTTTTGATTGTATCGTCTTTCAGATCGACATCTTTCAGGTTGTTATTTGAAAATATGAGAGAAGAAGAAAGCGTAAATAAACAGGTAAATAATAAATGTTTCATATTTATTAAAATTTTTCCGCAAAGTTCGGAAAAATGGAGGGAAAATTATGGGACAAAAACGTTTAGTAATTGTCTTTTTCAATTAAAATGCCTTTTCTACTTTTCTAATTTCCTGTTCCAAATATTTTTCCTGTTGCTCATACATAAAATTCCGGAATGCCTGAATATTAATTTCATCATCTTTTCGGGCCTCTTCCAATGCTTTATAATAATCCAATTTATCTTCTTTAAATATAATAGCCAGAGGTTGATTATGATATTCCAGAATATAATTCATCAACAATCGGGAAACCCGGCCATTCCCATCAGCAAAAGGATGTATGCTTACCAGATAAAAATGAGCATCAAAAGCAAGATCATAAATTTCTTCTACTGTTTTTAGTCCCTTAATTCTGCAATTTATTTCTTCACAAAGCATTTCCACCTCTCGTGGAATTTTTTGATAATTAGCAAAATAACGGGCGCCAACATGTACCATTGATTTTCTGAAATCTCCTTTTGAAGAATCATAACTGCCTGCTGATGCGTTAATGATTCCTCCTGTTGTTTTCATTACCCAGGCGCTCATTGCTTGAATTATTGGAGAAGTAATATCCTTCTTTTGCCGTGCAAGATCCAGAGTTTGAATCAAAGCTTCCTGATGATCTTTCACCATATTATGATCCTGCAAAGGTTTGCCTTTGGCTGTGATTCCTTCCGTAAGCAATAATAAGGTTTCTTCTTCCGTCAAAGAGGAGCCTTCTATGGCTGTGGAATGGTGAGAAATATGTATCTCATTCATCAACTCAAAATTGATGGCATTCCTTATATCTAATTCATTGAACCGATTCAATAATTTCTCAAACCTTTCATGCATAGCATCTTATTTTTACAAAAATCAGATTTAATATCTTAATTATCAATCAATAAACCGCTTGGTAATATCCTGAAAAGCATCGATTCTCCGATCCCGGAAGAAGGGCCACCAACGGCGAACCTGTTCCGATCGTTTCAGATTGAGTTCTATAACCAGATTTTCTTCTTTATCATTAGAGGCTTCAATCAACATTTCGCCCTGAGGTCCGGCTACAAAACTATTTCCCCAGAATTGAATTCCGTTGGTTTGTTGAGAAGGATCCGCCTCATGCCCGGTGCGGTTCACCGAAATCACATGCAATCCATTGGCAACAGCATGACCTCTTTGGGAAATGATCCAGGCGTTTTTTTGTCGTTCTTTTTCCTCTTCACTGTCTGATGATTCCCAACCGATGGCTGTAGGATAAATTAACATTTCCGCTCCTGCCATCGCCATCAAACGTGCTGCTTCAGGATACCATTGATCCCAACAGACCAATACTCCTAGTTTTCCTACGGATGTTTGAATGGGAGTAAAACCCAAGTCGCCGGGAGTAAAATAGAATTTTTCGTAATAAGCAGGATCATCCGGGATGTGCATTTTCCGGTATTTTCCAGCAATAGAACCGTCTTTTTCAATCACTACCGCTGTATTATGATAAATGCCGGGAGCTCTTTTTTCAAATAATGATAGTACAATGACAACTTCCAATTCTTTGGCCAAAGCTCCGAAAATATCGGTCGATGGTCCGGGAATTGTTTCCGCCAGATCAAAAAGCCGAGTATCTTCCGTTTGGCAAAAATACAGGCTATTGTGCAATTCCTGCAAAACGATCAACTGAGCTCCTTTGGAAGCGCAATTTCTTATGTTGGATTTCAACTTTTCGATATTCTTCCGAATATCTGCAATATTAGCTTGTTGTATTAAACCGACTTTCATATTTGTAATGGTGAATGGTGAATAGTGAGAGTCGCAGCGAACCTCAGCTCTCACAAAAAAAATTCAGGAAACTGCATCGTAATACAATGCAAGGATCCGTGTTGTTTTATTAATGGTAAACAATTGATACCGATAATTTCCCGATCCGGGAAAGCTTGTTCCAATTGTTTTTTAGCGATCGCATCTTTAGAAGAATTATAAAACGGAAGTAATACTGCTCCGTTGATGATCAGGAAATTGGCATAAGTTGCAGGCAAACGTTCGCCGTCTTCCCAGACGGCATCTGCCATAGGTAAGGGAATCAGATGATAAGGCTTATCGTCCAATGTGCGGAATTTCATCAATTCTTCTTCCATCAAACGCAATTCCCCGAAATGTTCATCAGCCGGATCTTCGCATTTTACATAAGCGATTGTTTCTTTGTTACAGAAACGAGCCAATGTGTCGATATGACTATCTGTGTCATCACCAGCCAGATAACCATGATTGAGCCAAAGTATTTTTTCAGCGTCAAAAATCATTTTTAGATGATCCTGAATTTCGGCTTTTAATTTGTAATCGTTGCGATTAGGAGACATCAGACACTGAGATGTAGTTAAAATTGTTCCTTCTCCGTCAGATTCTATGCTTCCGCCTTCCAATACGCAATATTTCATACCCTGATACCCAACTGTTTCCGTAAATACTTTTGAGCCAAATAAGCGTTTGGTGATTTGATTATCGTGGTTTGCCGCAAATTTCAGTCCCCATCCGTTAAAAGTAAAATCATAAAGAAACGGACGACCGGAAACCAGAATCGAAATTGCGCCATGATCCCGCGCCCATGTATCATTGGATGGTATTTGCCTGAAAATAACCTGAGTAAAATCGATATATCCCAATTGCTTTTTTACAGTTTCAATGTTCCGGCAAACGATCAGCAATTTTTCTCTTTTAACGATTTCATGAGCAATCTGCACATAACATGCAGTCACTTCATCCAGGAGATCTTTCCAGTCTGTATCTTCATGAGGCCAAGTCAATTGTACTCCACTTTGAGGATACCATTCGGCAGGTAAAATAATTTCGCGTTCTATCTTATTCATGAGCGCGAAGATAATAAATAATTGAAAATTGAAAGTTGAAAATTGAAAATGATTTTATTAATGTACGCTTTCATTTTCAACTTTCAATTGTCAATTACTTTCCAAAGAGGCTTCCCAGCGCCCCCATGATTCCTCCTTTGTTGTTTGATACCAAACGGACGACATCATCCAATCCAAAACCGTCATTATCATCATCCAAGCGGTTCATCAGGGAGTTTACATCCAATCCTCCCAGGTTTCCGCCTGCCAGAGATTGGAAAAGGCCATTAAAATCAAGAGCCTTATCATTCGGATCTGCGGCTTTT
This sequence comes from Bacteroidales bacterium, assembly GCA_031553435.1. Lineage (GTDB taxonomy): Bacteria > Bacteroidota > Bacteroidia > Bacteroidales > Azobacteroidaceae > JAVBLQ01. The sequence goes on from JAVBLQ010000052.1 coordinate 7,586, forward strand.
TGCCCTAATGAATTCATAATCATCGGAACAACAGCCGAAGCGATTCCACCTGCAATAGCCGGGCTGATTCCTGTTTTCTGACTGATCATACTGACTACATAACCTTGGATACCATTCATAACAGGAGATCCGGTTGTTGTAGTTTTTTTAGAAAATATATCCATCAAACCGGTTATATTGCCTTTAGAAAATTCACTCATCAAGCCATCAACCAATGATGATGCAATAACTTGTGTCACAGCTCCTTTTTGTTCACTTGGAATGGCAGATTCTCCGGCTACAGCCTGTTGTGAAAATCCTTGTACGAGGTTCATTAAATTTTCGATCATAATGCTTTGAGTTTAGAGTTATTAAATAAAAATAATTTAGATTCATATCGATTTCAATACAACAATATTTCCTTCAATTTTTCCCTTTTTTTATAGGTCAAATTTATTTTTTTCTCCAAATAATTATCCATCGAACCATAATCAGACTCTATTTTGCTGTATATGAAGTTAAATAATTCGTCGTTTACAGTGAATAAAGTTGTCAGAGCTTCCTGGATATCTGTTGGTAAATCTCTGGCATACACCACCGTACGATTAAAATCGATATATTTATTGGAAACAAGATAATCCTGTATAATTTGATCGCGGTCGATATCCAATGCTTCCAGAATCAGAATGGAGATAATGCCTGTAATATCTTTTCCCAAAGAACAATAATAAAGAACCGGATAATTTTTTTCTTCGAGTAAGAAATTAAAAAATTCTTCCAGTTGATGTGCATCTTTTTCTAATATGTTTGCATACATATCCTGCATTGAGATCAAAACATCTCCTTTCATCATTTGCCTTGAAATAACTTTCCGGCGTATGGAGTCGGAAACATTCTGATTCATCGGAAGATTAAAGAGTTGGGGGGATCTGTATCTTGTTTGTGTATATTTTATTTTATCATCCGAACGTAAATCAATCACAGTCTTGATTGCCAACTGATCCAATATTTTTGAGTCTTTGGTATTGATCCATGACAAACTTCCCGAACGATATAGTTTTCCCCATTTAAGCTGTTTTTTTTGTTTATTGTAATATCCGCCTAAATCCCGTAGGTTATCGATTTTAGTAGTGTTTATGCGTCGTTCACTGAGGATGGTTGTATATTTTTTATCAAAAACAAGTTTGAAATAACGGCGTTTGAAGTCTTCCGGTACCGGAACAACCGCAACTCCTTCCATGATGTCTTTCTGAACTACTTCATGGGCTAAGTTAAAAGTATCGGGACTGAGTGACTCATAAATCTTCACTTGTCCGGTAATTTCCGGATAAATTTCCCACTTCAAAACATATTCTTTCTGAGTCTTTTCACAAGCAGTCCGGATATCCGGAGCCGTTGTTGAACATGACGACAGGAGTATTGATCCTAAAAACGATATAAACAGACACTTATCCATTTTTATGTTAGAGAGTTTCCAACAAATATACAAACTTTAATCAATGGACAATTAACAATTGACAATTGACAATAATTTTTAAAGATGTTTAATTAACGGTTGGAAGTTGACTTCCTTGAGACTTGTCCCAAATATCCGCCATGGTGCCTTTTGGCATAATCTTCAACAGTAAAATTGATTTTCTTCATGGCGCTGACTACCAACATATCGCCGATCACAGTCATGACCGTGGTTGAAGTGGTAGGTGTCATTCCCAACGGACAAACTTCTTTCGGATGACCTGTAAATAATGTTACATCGGCAGATTTTGCTAACGGGCTTTCTTCATCTCCCGTAATTACAATAAATTGGATATGAGGAATTAAAATCCTGGCCAGATCAAGTAAATTGATGATTTCCATCGTTTTCCCCGAATTGGAAATAACCAGCATAATGTCATTTTCGGCAAGAATACCCAAATCTCCATGTTGCGCCTCACTGGGATGTAAAAAACAGGCAGTGGTTCCGGTTGAGCTAAAGGTGGTTGCAATGTTGGAGGCAATTTGACCTGCCTTTCCCATTCCACTGGTTACCAACTTCCCCTTTTTCTGGTGCACATGTTCTATGATCAGATCGACTGCTTTTTCGTAACTATCTGTTAATGGTATGTTCAGAACAGCTTCTGCTTCTTTGGCAATTATTTCTTTTAAATCACTAATCATAACCATGACCTCATTGAGTGTTTAAAATTCATTTTGCCTACAAAGGTATTTATTTCTAATTTTACAACCTTATAATCTGAAAAAAATATGTATTATCAATCATATACATTAAATAATGGTCTACGTATCATTCATTTACCTTCAAACTCCCAGGTTTCGTACTGCGGATTCGCTATCAATGCCGGTTCCAGGGACGAAATTGACGGGGAGTTCGGAATGGCTCATTTCGTGGAACATATGTTATTCAAGGGAACTCAGAAAAGAAAGGCCAGACATATTCTCAATCGAATGGAAGTTGTTGGCGGAGAGCTGAATGCTTATACCACCAAAGAAGAAACGTTCATTTACTCTATTTTCCTGGAACAACATTTCGGGCGGGCTTTCGAACTACTCAGCGATTTGGTTTTTCATTCCGGGTTTCCTGAGAAAGAGGCTAAAAAGGAGATCGAAGTTATCATAGACGAAATCAATTCATATGAGGATAATCCTTCCGAACTTATTTATGATGAATTCGAAAATATGCTTTTTGAGGGACATGGATTAGGACATTATATCTTAGGTGATTCCAAAACTTTACGAAAAAGTTCAGGTAAAAAAGGTTTGGAGTTTGTCCGGAATCATTATCGGCCGAGCAATATGATTTTTTTCTCTATGGGAAAAACTGATTTTAAGAAAATCATTCGTCTTGCCGAACGTTTTACCGGCAGTATATCCAACAATCCGATTGAAAATAACAGGATAAGTCCGAAAGAAATTTCAGTAAAAGAAATATCGCGGCATAAAAAGACTTCTCAAACACACATGATCCTTGGAAATCAGTCCTATAGCATCAAAGATCCCAAAAGAGCCGGTTTGTATCTGTTGAACAATATTCTCGGAGGTCCCGGAATGAATAGCCGGCTGAATATTGCTTTAAGAGAGTTAAACGGATTAGTCTATCAGGTCGATTCTTCATTAACTTCTTATACCGACACCGGGTATTTTTCTATTTATTTCGGTACTGAAAAAAAGAATAAAGATAAATGCCTTCAATTGGTTTTGAAAGAATTAAAACGTTTAAGGGAGAATAAATTTACTGCTTCTCAATTACATGCCGCAAAAAAACAATTGATCGGACAATTAGGCGTCGGCAGCGATAACCATGAGAATGTTTTTCTCGGCATGGGAAAAAGTTTTTTGCATTTCAATGAATATGATACTCCTGAAGAGGTTTTTGCAAAAATCCAATCCGTTACTTCCGAATCAATTCTGGAAATTGCCAATGAGGTAATGAGTGAGGACCGGTTGTCTATTTTGAAATATGAGTAAAAAAACAATGAAAATAACATTGCTCGTCATCGGAAAAACCGATTCCAAGTATTTTTCGGAAGCTATTGCAGAATACCAAAAGCGTCTGCAACATTATATTCCGTTCGAAATGGAAGTCATCCCCGATCTGCGGAACACAAAAAATCTAAGTGAAGAACAACAAAAAGAAAAGGAAGGCGAACTGATCCTGAAACTAATCCAACCCGGCGATTATTTGGTTTTACTGGATGATAAAGGAAAAGAATATTCATCTGTTCAATTCGCTTCTTATCTGGAAAAGAAAATGCATATCATCAATAAACGGCTGATATTTGTTGTAGGAGGCCCTTATGGTTTTTCTCAAAAAGTATATGATGCCGCAAAAGAAAAATTGTCCTTATCCAAAATGACTTTCTCCCATCAAATGATCCGTTTGATTTTCACAGAACAGGTTTACAGGGCGATGACGATATTGAATAATGAGCCGTATCATCATGAATGAAGAGACTTGTTATAGTTTTTAAAGAATGGTGAATAGTACTTGGGAGTTACAATTCACAAGGGCGAAAAGACCCTCACTATTCACCATTCACATTTGGATGTGTACCTGTTGAAATTTATCCTTATATCTTTAGTATTTTTACCGTTTTTGATTGTCCGTCTTTTTCCAGGCGGAAGAAGTACACGCCGGCCGGTAACTGTTCCAAATGAATGATTTCATTCGCACCGCTTATCTTTTGGATATGTACTGCTGTGCCTACGATATTCATCACCCGTAACGTACAATTTTCAGCTCCTGTGATGTACAACTCATTCACAAAAGGATTCGGATATATTTGCAGATCCGGGGTGAAAATATTTTCAATTCCTGTTGCCAATTCGAACTCGACTGTGACCGTAGCTTCTGCCGACAGATTTGAAAGCGTGTAGGTTGTGGCTGTTCCGTTCACTATCGTATTGTTGAGTTTCCACTCTTTTACATGGTAGCCACTATTTGGAGTTGCCGTGAAGACTACCTCCTTACCTTCCGTTACTTGTTCGCCGGTGGTTATCCCCGTGCCATCTACGGTGGCGGTGAGTGTGCCATTGCCATTCACTACATTGAAGGTGACCGCATGCTTGTTGGGAGCAGATGTTTGTAATGTAAAGCATTCATTTTCTACCACGTTATTATCAGCATTTCTTACCGTAGCAGTCATCGTTGTGCCGTCAACCTCAAATAAAATCCATCTGGCTTGATTGCCGGTGCTTGTCATGTCTCCCATTTGGATATGCAAAGTTCCGTTGCCCAAGACCGGAGCAAAGGTACGCCTGTTGGATCCTGAAGTTACACTTCCTCCCTTGGCCTGTACGCGCTCGTATGTGTGGCCGTGTCCGCAAAACACCAACTGAACATCGTGTTTATCGAATACAGGCCCGTATATAGTTTGTGAACCGGAAGTGAATGCTGAAGGAAATATCGGATAATGCAATGTGACAATCTTCCAGGTTTTGTTGGTTTTGCTCAGGATATCATCCATCCATTTGGCCTGTTCCGTCATAATAGCGTTAGCCGATGCTGGGCCTCTTGCCTCCCAATCCAAACCAATCACAAGCATGTTGCCATATTCCACTGCATAAGTACCGGTACCTACCAATTGAGCGTCGTAAGCAGGATCCGTTATTTTTGGATGCCCATTCATAAATTTGACAATATATGCGTCAGGGGTACCCATATATTCGTGGTTTCCGTAAGTAGACACCATGTCTATATTTGAGTAAGCTTCGCGTTGGTCGCACAAATATCCGAAGTATGAGTGGTAATCATAACGGCTGTCATTATCGGGAATATCTCCCACATTAATGCTGAAGAAGGGTTTTTCGGGCATGGTCTGCATGGTTTCCGCTGCTGCCAACCAGCGGTTCATAGCAGCGTTTGATGTTGCCTGTAAATCGCCGAAAGCTCCGAATGAGAATTTACCGGTAACCGTTGTTGTAGTAAATTTCCTTGTCGGAGACCAGGTTAAGCCATCACCAATCTGATAAATATAGGTCGTTCCGGGTTCTAAATTTTCGACTGTTACCGAGCTTCCTTTGGTTACCCCGCTGCTTGCCGTTGCGTCGAATTCAAGCATTTTTGTTGTGCCTGTGTATTGTTGGAAAGCCCCCTCGCCGTCAGATTCTTTCGCCAGTTTTATAATGGAGGGTTCTGCGGCTGTAGCTGGATTAGACATCCATGTGATGGTTTTTGAACTTGTCGGATCAACTGTTGTCCCGGATCTGATGTAAGCGGGAGCGCTTGTAAGCTTTGCTTCCAGTATCAGTGTGGGTATTGTATAAGAATATTTACCGTCTTTTTCGGCATAAATATATATACTTTGCGCCGAGCTTGTGAAATTCATATTCGATGCGATACCGTTTGCATCGGTTACAGCCGAAGTGATTGGCGTCATGGTAGCTGTAAGTGCATATACAGTTGCTCCGGCTACCGGATTTCCGCTCAGATCTTTAACCAGTACTTCTCCGGGCACCCCTGTAACGCGTTTGGTAACAGTATATTCATAAGTTGCCAATACAGGTCTTGCAAAAGCATCAAACAATGAAAACGATGATGATGAATTATTCGCATATGTAGCGTTTGCAGTAACAGGCGAACATCTGAACACATCGGTAGGATTGCTGTTTTTCGGGATATTTACTTTGATCGTTGCGAGTGTTTCTACCAAACCGGCATCAACATCATTTTTCAGATTTATTGTCAAATTCCCGTTGGAGGAATTAAAGTTGTAATTGCTTTCCGGAAGAACCGAAGAAGCAAATGTAATGCCATCTACAGCGTCTACTGAACCGTTCTGCAACTCCATAACAATTGCCAACTCTTTTATATCTTTTGAGTTGTCGGTATTGATTTTCATCTCAAATATATTGCCGACAAGCGCTTGGGAAGCAGGTTCAAGAGTTACGGTAGCTCCATCTTCGGATTCTACGATAAATGTGCCGGTTTTTGTGGTGATATGTCCGAAGTTATCTTCCACATGCGCTACAACAGAGTGTTGTCCGTTGGCTAAAGTCAAGCCGGTCAGTGAAATACTGCCGGAATTTGCATCTGCCTGGTTTATAGAAAGACCGGTATCTCCCTCTTTATAAACATTTCCGTCCACTATGAAGTGAACACTATTGAAGTTGATTCCGCTGATAAGACTGCCTCCATCGCTAAATGTAGCAGACAAATTAATCGTGTTTGTCGTAAATGTTGGTCCACTGCCGGATGGTAAGTCTGTTTCATTGTTACCTTTTAAGGTGCTTATTATCGGTGGAGTCATATCTTCTGCAGCAGTAGTCACACGGACATTGTCAATGATAAAGTAACCCTTTGTCAATTGTCTGGGCGGAGCGCCGGGATTAGGTTCGGGGTTTCCCGATTTTTCCTGCAAAAGTCTGAACATTCCATAAGATGGAGTTGTCGAAGCAGGTGGCCCGAGTTCTTTATTGGCGGCATTGGTGGGAAAATCAAAGGTGTGATATTTCCAACCTACCCAGTTAATACCTGCATACGAAGGCTCATTTCCCCAAACAGCAACTACAGAAGAGCCCGAACCTGCAGCGCCCGGAGGGTTGAACAATTGAATCCTGAACCAAATGTTTCCATAACATTCCGGTGATGCGTAAATCCACATGCCAAGTTTTCTTCCGGCTCCGGTAGTGGGAGATGCCGGAACAGTAAAAGTGCCGGCTGGTGGCGAATATAAGGCAGCAAGGGTTGTACCCGCATCGGCGGCAGTAAAGTCCCAATTGAGTTTCACGGCATACCTGCCAAAGCGTACAGGGTCTCCATTTTCAGAATCCATCAATTCGACGCTTACTTTTTCTCCACGATTGATAGTGTTAGTGGTCCATTCTGCTATACTTCCATTTTCGAAGTTCATAAGCAGTTGAGCATTAGGATCAATTCCGGTGCCGGTTGCAGGTTGTGCTTTGACTGTGGTCACGCCGGACATGCAAAGCAGTAACGCAAGGAACAACCTTGCCGTCAGGGCAATTTTTTTTGTTCTCATACCGTTTTCATTTTAGTGGTTTTTTACTAGAAAAGCTTAAAGGCATAAAGATAGTTGATTTAATTCAAAAAAAAAACATAAAAAACTCCGGCAGTTGTTTGAAAATGTGAAAAATAGGTGATCGTTCAATGATTATTTCATTCTATGATCAATTTACATTTTTTACTGATGATGTTATCATAAATAATAGGTAATATGCTTTTCTCATGGCATTATGTTTAATATTAAGAAACTGTTTAAGTTTTCAAAATGTAACCATTATGAATGTTTTGGGTGCACGGTACAAGGTGCACGGTGCACGAATTGCTTACGCCTGATAATGCACTGCGTCTGATAAACCGACCGTGCACCCTGCACCGTGCACCTTTGCACCCAAAAGTGTTCGTATTGATTTCAATGTGAAAATTTAAATAGTCTCCGGCAATATATCCTTCCGGAGTTTTCAATCTGACTAATGATGCAGCATCCATATCCGTATTCCGCCATATGTTATAATCATAATTGTCGTCATATAGCCAAGTATCTTCATCAATCACATCGCAATAGTTATCCATCCATCGCACGATCTGAAATGTTACAAAATGCAATTTGTCTTGCTCGATTATTTGGTAACCGGTGCTCATTCTTATTTATGTTATCATGTTTTTGTTTCTACAAGTTCTTGTTTGTTTTACACAAATCTGGAGACTTGCTTTTAACCGGACGAAGCGAGACGCTTCGCCCAGCGGTGGTTAAAAATATGGCTCTCCTTTTTTTAGTAAATTCAAAACATCCTCTTGAGTCAGACTTAATATACAGAGCTGATCAAAACTAATGTCAATTTTTTTTTCTCTAACAAAAAGTAACGCATTTTTTAACTTTTCAAGTTTTCCTCCAGCTAAATAGTATTCTGCTAACTTAACAATATCTATTTCTAAATCATTTTGTCTTAACTCAAAAACAAAATCTAAAAAAATATTTTGAACACAACCCAACTGAATTAATCTTTTAGCTTCCTGATTATCAATGAATACCCCTCTTTTTTTTGCCTTTATTTTATATATAAAAATAGGCATAAAGTATACAAAATAAAATATGCAAATAAAAAAGAACAATAAAAAGAATATTATTATAATAACTTTCATCTATTTCAATTTTTGTCTTGCTCTTTCGAAGTTGTAACACCCGCCGCTTTAGTTGTCGTTTCAGTTATAATTGTGCTTATGGCTTTTGTTTTTTGAACTAATTTATTGGTTGTTCTTCCTACATCTCCCATTCCTTTAACTATCTTTCCAACAGCTTTATTGGTAGTTTCTTGACTTGCACCCATTTTATTTAAAGTTTTTGCAGTCTCTGTTATATTCTTAGACATAGTTGATTGCACTCCTTTTGTAGAATTTACTATAGAACTTGTTACTTTGCCTGCTGCTACACCAGCAACACCTCCAACCATTCCTGTTACTGTTCCAACTGTGGCTTTACTCATTGTTTGACTTAAATCTACATTCCCCACTGCTGTACCAAAACTTTTTCCTTCGACAACCGTGGTCTGAAGAACTTGCCCTACAACATCTCCAGTTGCAGACCCAATTCCTCCTCCAATAGCCGCCGCCGCAATAAGAACGCCTCCTGCTCCTCCTGTCGCCACCGTAATATCCACAATTGCTCCAGCAATTGCTCCAGCAACAGCTCCTTCTGTAGCACCGACCCATACATCTTTACCGTTTATATATGCATCAACAGCACCAGCAACTCCTCCAAAAAAACCACCAACAACTGTTCCAACAAAACGACCATCTGGATCTATGTTTTTTATCGGATTATTCAGACAATATGTATATGGCGACACCGAATAATACTTTTCCGCCAGCGGATCCATCGTCTCAAACCTCATGATCGCCGGATACATCATACGGGCTCCATAATCATAAGAATCATAGCCATGCATTTCCATGAATTCTTTGTTGTTGTATTTATAAGGCTATCAGTTTTACCCAACAAGGAGGTTGATATTATTATTTTTTTAAATAAAGTTTATTTACCTTATTATTCTTTTCAGTGTCTTTGAAAACCAATTTATTACCTCTGATTTTTAATTTTGTATTATCAAATATTTTATATGAAAACAAAGAATCGTTTAAACAAATATTCACTTTTATTAATTCTCCCAAATATACAGGAATGTCTAACTTTTCTGTTTGTAAGGTGTAGTAAGTAGGTGATATTCCTGTTTTTATAATAGTTTTTGGTCTTTTTTCAATCTTAAAATAAAGACTGTTAAATGGTTTATCAAGATAAATACAATACGATCCCCTTTTTATAGGAGGGTTTGTCATTACCATTTTTGAAAGATTTGTTGTATCCGGTTCTAATCCAATAGATATACGAAGGTCGTTGTTAGTAATTTGTAATGGTTCGTCCGATAATTCGGGATGCAAGTCTAAATAATTGTTTTCTTCAATATATGGTGTTACCAAAAAGTCTTTATTTTCGTATTCGTACCGACTTCTATTTTGAATGATAACTAAATTTTCGCAGATTTGAATACGAGAGTCTTTAGTAGTCATCTTTTCTACTTGCAATGGAATAATGTTGTTTGTTATTCTACTTTTCAATACAATTGTATTTTTATCTATACGAATCCATTTCCCATCAGAATATCTGTTAACATAGGTATCGCGTAACATAGATTTATAGACAAATGTTGAATCCGGGAAAAAAATAAACTCATGAGAATATTTGTCCCTGTATATTCCATTAATTGATATGCTATGTGAACAACTATTTAATAAAATATTCAATGCACATACAAGTACAATATAACTATATTTCATGGCTATTTTATTTGAGATGTTTTAATATATCTTTTGGATCCCTGTTTGGGTATATCCGTTTTATATAAATATATTCTCCACCAGATTGAATTCCTAATATCCAACGAGGATTAATATCGTTTATAGAATTAGCATGTCCAAAATCAGAAACGGGAAGCGTAGACTTGTCATACGAAAATTGGCGTTTATATGCTTTTTCTTCACCAGAAATATAATTACCTCCCATGCCTACTGTATATTGTCCATTTTTCCATAAATCATATCCATGAGAAGACTCATGTGATCCATTTGAAAAGCCTCCATTATTAGCAATATCCATTACAATAACACCATCATTTCCTATACTAGTATACCCAACATCACCTTCAATTTTATTAAAAGTAAATACTTGATCCTTCGTTCCTCCCATTGCTTCTAGTTCTGAAATTCCAGTTGCCATGTTTACGTAATTTTCGCCAAGA
>JAVBLQ010000120.1:0-21262 GCA_031553435.1 Bacteroidales bacterium
ATCGTACAAAGTGGATATTCATCCCAATTTCGACGGGCATGTACATTCCGCAACACTAAAGTCTGCATCGACAGAAACGGTTGATTTCACGTTTAACAAATCGTGGGATGTGTCGGGACAGAAAAATGCGGATATTCATCACCACGAAATCATAATCCCTGCTAATGCTACCCCAGGCAACTACCACCTGATGGTCTACTGCACGGATGTTGCCGGAAATGAGGCTCATCTTGCACGGAACATTGTTTTGAGTAGGGAAGGTGGTGAAGAGCATGAACATTGAGAATCATCCGGTACAATTGTATTGAAAAAAATCCATAGAGGTTGAATCAGAATCAATCTCTATGGATTTTTGTCATTTAATATAAATCACAGCGTAAACTTGATTCCGGCAAAGTAACTTCGCGGATATACCGGTCCGTAAATATATCCGGCATCACGTTCAGGTCCTTTATCAAAGTCGCTTTGATAGGAATTAAACAGGTTTTCCATTCCTGTATACAGCATCATCTCCAGATCTCCTTTCAACTCGAATGTATAAGACAATTTCGCATTGGCATCAAAAAAATCAGGAGTTGTTTTAAGCTGGTCTTGAGCGATATATCCGGCATAGTGTTGTACAAGCATGTCTCCGGTATAAGTTCCGGAAAGGGAAATCGAAAAATCCTCAAACGGTGTAAGTATTCCGGTGAAATAGCCATACACATCGGGGGTCCTCAACATTTTCTTTGTAGGTTCCACTTCTTCACTCCAGGCATCGGGTAATTCCTTATATTGGCTGCGTTGAAAAGTAAACCCGGCTTGCAGTTGATAATTCGCATTGAAAGTAACTTTTCCCTCCAGATTAATACCCTTGACAACGGCTCCGGAAGTATTGGTCTTTTCATGAATAATATTGCCTGCAGCATCTGTTCGTTTGTACACTTCGGTAAATACATCCTGCAAATCGGTATAAAATCCTTCTATCAACAAGTTGGTTTGTACCGAGCCGAACATGTGGTACAAATCCGCCGACCCACTGTAACTGCGCGACCGTTCGGGTTTCAAATCAGGGTCTATTTCCAGTAAAATCACTTTACCTCCTGCGGCTGAAATATGTAAATCTTCGGAGAATGTTTGCGGCGCGCGGAAGCCTTCGGCATAACTCACCCGAAATCCGATGTCCCTTTTCGGATTGTACCGCAAATTGATACGTGGACTGAAAACAGGGTCGTTCATCATATTGTGTTTATCCAACCGGGCTCCCAGCAAGATACTGAACCGTTCGTTTTTCCACTCATTCTGGAGGAACAGGCTTCCCATGCGTACAATTTGATCGGTATGTTGGTTATAGCCAGTCTGTTCATCTTTCAGTTGGTCGAAATTGTATTCGACACCGCCAATCAGGGTTGCAGGCATAAATCCTAATTTATTGAAATCATAAGAATATTGTACCCCTCCGTCAGCTGTCAAATCGGTAGTCGTTCCATAGGCGTTAGGATCTTTTCCTGCTCCGTAATAACTTTTTCTGTCCGTATATTGAGTTGCAGCATAAATGCTCAATTTTTGTTTGTAGTCGGAAGAGAACAGGTCATATTTGACCCCGCCTCCGTTGATATCGTGTTCCAGTTGTTCGGCAATGTCGGCTTCATGCGGAGGTAAATCCAACCGGTTTCCTCCCCTGCGGTATTCGTTAATGTTATGATATTCCAACATGAGTTTCGACATTTTGGTAGGCTTGTAATAACCTCTGAAACCTACTGTAGTCCCGGCAAGTTTAGGAAGTTCCGTATAGCCGTCTTCGTCCGCATCATACGGATTGCGGTGGTTGACAGTTCCAAAAAGGAAAACGCCTGCACTGTAATCGTCATTAACCAAAGAGGCATTCAGATTGGTCGAATTTTCGGCGGCATCTCCTCCAATCATAGTCAGGTTGTGGGACAACATTCCGGAGTTTTTGACGGGTTCTTTGGTAATAATATTGATAATTCCGGCAATGGCATTTGCACCGTAAAGTGCAGAACCACCGCCACGGATAACTTCCACACGGTCAATCATCCCGGATGGAATCTGTTCGATGCCATACACTCCGGTGAGGGCGCTGACAATCGGCCGGCTGTCTATCAGTAATTGGGAATATTGTCCCTCCAGACCGTTGATGCGAACCTGTTGGTATCCACAGTTCTGGCAGTTGTTTTCCACCCGTAATCCCGGCATATAGCACAAACCTTCGGCAAGGTTGTTGGAATTGGTTATTTCCATGGTTTTCGGACTGAGCAGACTAACGATTACCGGCGCTTCTTTACGTGAAGTTTCGAAACGGTTGGCCGATACTACCACTTCTTCCAGATACAGAGATTCCTCTTGCAGTATAAGTGTTATTTCAGTAGTCTGCCCTTTCCCGACATTCAATGGTCGTTCCGTAGTTTTGTAGCCGATAGAACTTGCCACAACGATATATTTTCCTTCTTTTAATTTCGGGAGGGTAAAATGTCCGTGCTCATCGCTTGTTGTTCCGATAGCCGTTCCTTTGATTCCTACAGATATGTACGGTAAATGTTCTCCCTTTTTGTCTAAAATATGACCTTTGATATCGTAATTAATCGTGTTGGCATAGCCGAATGTTGCCGTACAAAAGTACAGCAGGATAATATATATTGATTTCATATGTATTTTTTAATTGAATAATATAGATTGATAATTCAGGGTATTAACCTGTTATAAAATGGGATACCTATATACGGAATCCACCATTCTCTCATTATGGTATTAAAACCAATGAGAAAACAATCCTTTTGATAAATCAAAAAGCGTAAAGTAAATCGTGGAAAATTAAGCTACAGGAGGGCCTCGTAGTGAATAGGTGTACGAATTTCCCCGGGAAAGAGGAGGAACGGGAAGTTCTGTCGCATAAATGACGAGAGCAGGTTGGATTACAGGTTCAATTACAGGTGAAGTAATCTCTCCCGTAGTATTGAAATGCGACAGTTGTGAAATTAATTGAATCTGGCCGGAAGTGTGTCCGTGCTTGGGTGTTCCGTCATCATTCTTCTGGAACGGGTGAGAATGCACAATGGTCACCCCGTTAATCACGTGACTATGTGTGAAAAAGGAGATGCTGCAATAATAGGCCAGGAATAAGGCCAGCAGCGAAAACTTAAATCCGTTTTTTACGTAACTCAACAACTTCTTTTCTTACTTTTTCCACCACAAAGTTAATAAAAAACCGGAAATGAAATCTTTGCTATAAGTTAAATTTCTCAAGAAAGAATGCCTTCGGCACGTTGTTCGCGACCGAAGGCAATTCCAAAAAATTGTATTTTTCAAGTATTCAGTAACCCGTTTCGTTTTTACCGGGTTGATTTCAAAGCCTCATCAAGGCTGATTCCTAATGCGTTTGCTACTCCCGTTCCATAAGCAGGGTCTGCCTTATAACAGTTACGGACATGTCGTTGCTTGATGAAAATTTCTGCATCACCCATTGCACGGGCAGTATTTTCAAACAATACCTGTTGCTGTGCCGGTGACATCAGACGGAACAAATCTCCCGGCTGGCTATAGTAATCATCGTCATATTCACGTTCGTTATAGTTGTAAGCATCGCCGTGAATTTTTAATGGAGGTTCTTTCTTTTCGGGAGAATCCTGCCATTCGCCGTAGCTGTTGGGCTCATAGCCTAATGTAGAACCATGATTTCCGTCTACACGCATGGCACCATCGCGATGGAATGCGTGGAACGGGCAACGTGGCTGGTTGACTGGAATCATGTTGTGATTCACTCCCAGACGGTAACGTTGAGCATCGCCATAAGAGAATAAACGTCCCTGCAACATTTTGTCGGGAGAGAATCCGATACCTTCGACAGTATTCATTGGATTGAAGGCTGATTGCTCTACTTCTGCATAATAATTTTCAGGATTTCTATTCAATTCCAAAACTCCTACATCAATCAACGGAAATTCTTTTTGTGACCATACTTTAGTTAAATCAAAAGGATTGATACGGTATTCGTCCGCTTCTTTTTCGGTCATCACCTGTATTTTGAATTCCCAGCGCGGGAAGTCCTTGTTTTCAATGGCATTGTAAAGGTCACGTTGATGCGATTCACGGTCTTTTGCAACGATTGCTTCGGCTTCCTGGTCGGTCAGGTTTTTAATGCCCTGCATTGTCTTCAGGTGAAATTTCACCCATGTACGAACATTATCAGCATTGATGAAACTGTAAGTGTGACTGCCGAATCCGTGCATGTGCCGGTATGAATAAGGAATACCCCGGTCGCTCATCGTAATGGTTACCTGATGCAATGCTTCGGGCAAAAGTGTCCAGAAATCCCAGTTGTTATTGGCGCTACGGAGATTGGTGCGTGGGTCACGTTTTACCGCATGGTTCAAATCAGGAAACTTCAACGGGTCACGTAAAAAGAAAACAGGAGTGTTGTTACCAACCAAATCCCAGTTGCCTTCGTCGGTATAGAATTTCATGGCAAAACCACGGATATCACGTTCGGCATCGGCTGCGCCACGCTCACCGGCAACAGTCGAAAAACGCAAAAAACAGTCGGTCTTTTTGCCGACTTGAGCAAAAATCGATGCACGGGTATACTTTGTGATGTCGTGCGTTACGGTGAAAGTTCCGTAAGCTCCGGAGCCTTTTGCATGCATACGTCTTTCCGGAATCACTTCACGGTCGAAATGTGCGAGTTTTTCCAGAAACCAGGGGTCTTGTACCAACATCGGGCCGCGCTGTCCCGCAGTTTGCGAATTCTGGTTATCCGCTACGGGACGACCATTGGCTGTTGTCATTTTTTTCTTTTCCATGGCTGTAATTAGTTTAAAATTATTTTTTAGCAAATATCTGTACTGAAATTTGTTCTATATCCAAATCCTTGAAATGTCCTTTTTTTAACCGGTTTTTAATCAATTCGGTCAGTTCTTCATCTACATAGTCGAGTATTTTATTCTCGTCCATATAAATATGATGATGTATTGTGGGAGTTATATCGTAATATGATTTCCCGCTTGGGTGATTAAGGAGAGATACCAAGTCCGCTGCGCAAAACGAATCGAGAATTCTGTAAATGGTAGATACTGTGATACAAGGGTTCTTTGCCTGCACTTTTTTTATGATTTCATCTATCGGGGCATGACCTGATTCTTCCAGCACTTCATAAACGAGTTGCCTTTGAGGAGTTGCTTTTATACCTTTCGCACGGATTTTTTCTGCAGTATCCATTATTGGAATAATTATATCACAAAGTAAATGATAATTTGTTGCAACTGCAAATTTAATTCATTTATTTTGATAGTATAATCTGCATCTTTAGATTATGAGTTGTTCGTTATTTTTCTATATTCTCCTTTTTCAAAATGTCCAGGAAAGGTGTTGCCTGATTGCGTGTCTTCATTTCCCACGACAGATATATATTTTGCCAGTCCATTCCAGCTTTCTTATAATCATGGTGTTTATAATCGTGTCCAATATAAAGATTGAGATTTTTATTATTTACGAGCTAACCGCAAGATTTTGTACGCACCAAGCATTACGAGGATAAAAACGATAGCGCCAACAATCAAGTCCGGATAACGTGAATTAAGAAAATGCACCAAAATCCCCGCTACAATTACTCCTGCGTTTATAATTACATCGTTGGAAGAGAAAATGACAGTCGCTCTTATGTGAGCCTCTTTACTTTTACTCTTCAATAATAAGTACAGACAGACAATGTTGGCAATTAAGGCTAAAAATGAAACTATAATCATGGTTTGAAAATCCGGCATTTGTTCTACACCGACAAATCTCCTCACGACTTCCACAATGCCGACTAAAGCAAGTATAATCTGGAAAAATCCTGCGAATTTCGCTACATTTTTCTTCCTTTGTATAGAGGTACCAACGGCTATTAACGCAAGTCCGTAAACGATACTGTCAGCAAGCATATCCAGACTGTCGGCGACAAGCCCCATTGATCTGTATATTAAACCCGAAATACCTTCAATGGCAAAAAACGCAAAATTGATAATCAAAACCACCCAAAGTATCTTCTGCTCATTCCTTTGATTTCCGGTGAGTTGAATGTTCTCAACGGTAACAGTATCTATGAATTTTGTATCAAAATTCAATTCGTCAAGTCGTTTAAAAACTTCAAGATGATCGCCTGTATGAAAAACATCCAGTATTCTATTAGGTATATCAAATTCAAGCAATTCAATGTTTCCTAAACCTTCGAGTTTCATCCGGATTATCTGCTCTTCCGAAGGACAATCCATTTTGCTGATTTTGAATGTTGTTTTTTGCATATTCCTCTTTATTGCTGCAAATTTATTAAATTTTAAATTGGTTTAGAGAAGCAGCAAACTTACCGCCATTCCCGCCATTCTTAAAACCGTTTAATTTCAGATACTCCTTTTTTCTTTTTTGAAGCAATAGAACTAAGAATAATATGCTATAAAATCATCTGTCCTACGGTGTATAACGGATTTCGTTCTTTAATTCCTTTCCGTCCCGAAAATCAATTATATTTTGTAATGTGGTTTCAGCGATATTCTCCATGGCTTCTTTGGTAAAAAATGCCTGGTGAGAAGTGACGATCACATTGTTGAAGGTAAGCAAACGTGCCAAAATATCGTCTGTCATCACCATATCCGAACGATCTTCGTAGAAATATGCCGTTTCTTCTTCGTAAACATCCAATCCGGCAAATCCGATTTTTTTACTCTTGAGTCCGGCAATCAAGGCTGTTGTATGAATTAATTTCCCTCTTCCTGTATTGATGATCATCACTCCCCGCTTCATTTGATCAATAGCTGCTTTATCAATCATATGTTCCGTTTCTTTCGTCAAAGGACAATGTAGTGATATAATATCTGATTGGGCATAAAGCGTATTCAAAGGAACATAGGAAATTCCTGCTTCCTTAGCAAATTTCGTATCCGGATACAAGTCATAGGCCAAAATTTTCATACCAAATCCGAGCAGTATTTTGATCAACGTTTTTCCAATTTTACCGGTACCTACTACTCCGGCTGTTTTCCCACACATATCAAATCCTTGGAAACCACCCAAAGAAAAATTACCATCCCTGGTTCGCCAAAATGCCCTGTGTATTTTACGATTCAGGCACAACATCAAGGCAACCGTATGTTCGGCCACTGCATGAGGCGAATATTCGGGTACACGCACGACCGGAATTTTACCGGAAGCAGCTGCAATATCTACGTTATTAAATCCGGCACATCGCAATGCTATCAACTTAACACCCATCCGGTAAAGCTCGTCAATCACTTTGGAATCCACCATGGCGTTGACAAAAATACAAACAATGTCAAAGCCTGCAGCCAATATGACATTTTTCCTGTTCAGGTGTTCGTTAAAATAGGATATATCAAATCCGAACTTTTTATTGATCCGGCCAAATATTTCTTCATCATATGGCTTACAATCAAAAAGGGCTATTTTATATGACATGACTTTTCTTTTATACGGTAAGACAATTTATGATAATAACAGCAAAAAGTACGGTTTAGTTTATACCTAATTTTAATTGAAGAGTGTCAACAACAATTCTGTTCAAATTCACAATCTTCATTTTCTTTTTCTACCTCAATGGATTGTATTCTCCGTCCATCATCAACAGAGGGAAAACAATGGCGCTGGTTAAGTCGGGGATATGGTGGGAAGGGCTATTTTTTTGTTATACAATCCCTATAGCTTCAAGAAGAGCAGCTACTTTGGGTTTGCAGATTAATTTCCATGATAATTTATTGGGTTGAATAGGATACCTTGAAATTCGAAATCCAGAATGCCGCTTTATTTTCTTTTCCACTCTTGAAATCGTTGATAATCTGCTCCACAATGTTTACTTCCACCACTTCATTGTAAGGAACCGAATGCAGCAGATGTATCAACCTGTTTCTGACTATTAGGGAGCTTCACCACTGCGCAACTGAAGAATCAGATGTTTCTGCAACTCTTTCCTTTTTTCGGAATTATTGATAATTTCACTCATGCTATTTTATCCTTTTATCATCGTCAATAACATTTTGAATTGTTCAACCGCAACTACCGCATGGGGAATATTGGCCGGCATAATGATCATCTGGCCTGTTTCCAATACATGCGATACCCCACCCACTGTGATTTCAGCTTTTCCGTCAACGATTTGTACCAATGCATCGAACGGAGCCGTATGTTCACTTAATCCCTGTCCCTTATCAAAAGAAAACAAGGTTACATTTCCTGCCTGATTCTTAAGGACTTGTTTGCTGATAATACCTCCTTCCGAATATTCAATCTCTTGCGCGAGGTTAAACACATTTCCCGGAGTAAATGTTGTATTCATTGTCATATATCGTTTATATTAAGTTAAACATTCTGTTTTGATGATATGTTTATTCAACACAAAGTTAAATACTCTCCTTTTTCGAAAATGTAACATAAGTCACACTTTCATGTTAATGTGGCTCTTTTTTTGTTTAGATAAGTGCGTCCTGGTCGTAAAAACTCAGGACGCACACTCGATAAAGATAACAATAAGGGATATCTTTATAAAACAAATGAAATCCATCATACGGGTTTAAAATCTTGCAAATAAGCCCGCATTGATGATGCCGTTGTATCCAAATCCGACTTCGACATACAAACCGAAATTATTTCCTACCTGGACGCAAAGCGGAGAAACCTGGAAGTTGAAAAATGGGTTGTAGTCGATCGAAGTTTTGCCATTCTCTTCTACTTTTTGTCGGTTAACACTCAGCCCGGCACCAGCAAAACCATACAACCTGAAGTTTTTTGTGTAAAGATACTTATACTCCACTTCGGGAGCAGCTGTGAAATAATTGTTTGCGGATGTTCCGGTTTTACTTCCCTCAAAATTAACATCCGACTTAAGAAGGCTATAGGCTAAAGTACCGCCCACAGATAACCTCCTGTTTAATCCATACCTATAGGCCAGAGAGAAATTTCCCACCGTTTTCTCGTTCGATACAGAATACGTACTACCGCTCAGACTGGTACTAAGGAGATCCGAAAGATTGCTAATGAGTTCGTTACTACTCCATAAACCAGTACCTCCTCTTAATTCATTCTTCTTAAAATCCGAAACGGATTCTTGTGCAAACATTGATGTTACCGTGAGAATTCCCAACAGGCAACAAAAAAAAACTTTTTTCATACGATTAAAAATTAAATTATAAATAAATAGAGTTAATTATCTAAGTCTACGGTTGAATAGGATGTAAATACTATTTCTGACACAAGCCGATCAATTAAGTAATTAACTGATTGTAAAGTTAGAGTGGAAGAGTATTTGGAGGAATCCTGATCAAACAAGAAAGTCTGAAAGCGTAAAAAGGAAAGTATTTCTCAGAAGAAAAAGTCCGGACTTATCATTTTGCAATATCGTAAGTGTCTATTTATCAATATGTAACAAGAATTATCCTTCGTCCAGTTTAATTAGGATGGCGTATTGATAGGGAGTATGCCCAACTACTCTCTTAAATTCGTTAAAAAAAACACTTCTTGATTTGAAACCTGATTTATCTGCATAGTATTCGACTACCCGTCCCGGCTTTTTCTTCATCAGCTCTACAGAATACTGTACACGGTAAGTATTGATGAATGTATAGAAATTCGTTTCGAATTCCCGATTCAGTGTTTGTGAAATGTACGAACGGTTGGTGTTCATGGCAAAAGCCAGGTCTTGCAATTTCAAGTCTTTGTTAAGGTAAGGTTTCCGTTCCTCCACATATTTTAATATTCTTTTTTTTAGAATCTCGTTTTTATCAAAGCATCCAGCATTCTTGGTTTCATCTTCCATCCCGGAAATTTCATCCGTCAGTACAGAGCCTGTCGATTCATCTTGGGGTGAATAAATACGGATATGTTGTATGCCGAACGAATAGAAATAAAAAAGAAGAACAGGAATAATACAAACATAAGTGATAGTAAAAAACTGACTATTGGTGACTATTCCCAGTATATTGAACACACACAGGAAACAGAGTACACATATAAGAGACAGCATGCTTTTACAAGCAATAGGATTCTCCATCCTATAACCCGATCGAACCAGGTGGCAGTAATTGCGGTAACCAACAATCAAGTAAAAAATTACCTTCGCTTGGTATACAACCAGGTATATCGTTGTAGAAAATAAAAGAATAACCGAAGGTTTCTTCAAGTTTTGTATGTAGTCAGGGATTGTCCTCAAATTGGCCTTCCAGCCATAGACAAGGTCTACCACGAAAGTTGCCAGTAGAAATACCACGAAAGGGACCAGATGTCGGGTAATAAATCTTGAAGTGATCTTACCCGGTTCGGTCAAACTGAGAAAACACATATAAGAAATACCGATGGTAGGTATCAGTTTCAGGATCGCCAGAGGACGGGGAACAGGTATGCGGAAATGCCAATTGAATACAGCCTGCAATACCAATTCTTCGAAATAAACCAGAATCATCAGACACCATAATTTACGGGGCATCGCAAAGTCCTTGCGTATGAACCATATAGATGTCACACAAAAAGCGGTAATAGAAATCATGAAGAAAACATAACCCAATCTTGCATCAATAACAGTATCCATAATTAAGATATTTTTAGAGAGCATGCAACGTTTATATCCCCTTTATTTTGCTGCTGAACTTCTTTATGAAAACAAATATATAATAATTCTGTTATTGAGAAAAAAGGAAAGAAAAAAAAAAAGAAAAAAAAGATTATTTCTATTGTCAGGTGAGCTTATTCCATCCATTTTCAGTTACTTCCGGTCAACTTGATATTCTTATTTACAACAGGTTTTGCATTATAGTTTTGGTCAATTTTTTCTTTTGTTTGTCAGTGTATAGCTTATTTATAAGCACAAAAGTTGTACACAATGCCAATAAAGTGTATTTTTACGTAAAACTATCGGTTTTAGATTTCAAAAATAAAAACAATGATTCGGATTGTTGGATATATTGTTGCTTATTTCATCACACAAACCATGCTGGTCAATGCGCAGACATTAGCCGGGACTGACGGTTTGGGACGTACATTGCTGCAAAACGATGCGGTTGGCGATTCAAAGACCGGTCGGCATGTAGCCATGTTCTATTTCCTGTGGCAAGGAGACAACGGCTCTCCTACTTCTCAAAAACACTGGGATTTACATGAGATATATACCAATCATCCCGAAGTATTTAACGATTGTGATGATCCGAACTGGGGAGGAAATAAAGGAACCTATTATTTCTGGGGACAACCTGTTTACGGCTATTACCGGGGCGATGATTACTGGGTGCACCTGCGAAATATTCAATTACTAACAGATGCCGGAGTCGACCTGTTAGTGATCGACGCAACCAATAGACTCTCCTATCCTACCCAATCCGAAACCCTGATGAAAGCAATGGATGCTGTACGGGCACAAGGGAAAAAACCTCCCGGCATTGTGTTTTATACCAACACCCTTTCAGGAGAATGCATCAGGGAAATATACGAACAGTTCTACATGGACGGAGCTCCTTACCGGCATCCGGGATGTTGGTTCTACCTGGATGGAAAGCCGTTAATCATTGGGGTTTCAAAGGATGTAAAGGATCCACGTTGCCTCCGTTTCTTTACCATCAGGGAATCGCAATGGCCGACAGAACCACAGCGCATCAACGGTTGGCCATGGATTAGCTTTACCCGGAAACCGAAAGTGCATTACAATGCGAGTGGCGAAAAGGAGATCATCAATGTATCGGTAGCACAGCATCCGAACCCTGTTGCAGGGATGGGCGGTTCAGCTTTTTATGGAAACAGGGACAATTGGGGACGCAGTTACCGGAATAATTCTCATGGTAATCCTGAAACCGATATTTTTTATGGTTATAACTTTCAGGAACAGTGGGACTATGCCCTCAGGGAAGAGGTGCCGTTTATTTTTGTTACAGGATGGAACGAATGGATTGCCGGTCGTTGGGACAGTCATGATAACAACCCTAAACATTCGTGGTTCTGCGACCAGGCAAGTCCGGAATACAGCCGGGATATAGAACCTTGTCTTACTGCCGGTCTCAAGGATCATTACTACATGCAACTGGTCAATAATATCCGACGTTACAAAGGTGTGGAGAAAGTGACAGTAAAGACTCCCCTGCTTCTGCCTCTTAAAAATTGGGATAGTTGGGATAACGTGGATGCCCTATATATTGACTATGTAGGAGACACACAACACCGTAATCATCCCGGGGCTCAGTCCGATCCGGTTATCACCTATACCAACACCACAGGGCGAAACGATTTTCATATCATGAAGGTAGTACATGATAAACGTAATCTCTATTTTTATGCAGAGACGGTGGATAATATCACACTCAACACGGGCGACAACTGGATGCGGTTATACATCGATGCAGACAGAAACTCCACTACAGGATGGAAGGGTTATGATTACCGGATCACAGGAGGTATTGCCCTCCAACGCTACATCAATGGCGAATGGAAGAATATGAACAAAAAAGCATTTGCCTGTAATATTGAGAAAAATAAAATGATGATCACCATCCCCAGATCGTTCCTGAGCCTCTTGTCAAATCCACTCGATTTCGAATTCAAATGGTCCGATAATATGCAGGTAGAGGACCCGATGGACTGGTATGTTAACGGTGATGCTGCACCGGGAGGACGATTTAACTATATTTATAAGGGGAAATGATCTTTTTTTGACTACTGTTCTTCATTCAATCGGGCAATGTTATTCCATTCTCCCTGCACAAGTAATGCATCTCCGGCCTGCATTTTCTCATCTTTCAGGTTTTGCAGAATGTATTCTTTATGGCGTTGGATACCCAGGATATTTACATTGTATTTTTCCCTGAATCCGGATTTTTTGATTGGCTGGTTTACCAGCTTGGAGTTAGACATAAGTACTACCTCTGCAATCCCGATCTCATCAAACATTAACTTTCCTGAAAAAGCCGGTCTGGACTCTTCCGTTTGATGTGTATCGATCCAATTCAGTTTGTTTTCTTCAATAAATTTCTGAACAGATTCAAACGATCCTAATAAATACAGGATATCGTTTTCCCGGATAATCGTTTCCGGTCCGGCTACTTTCTGATTAATGGTTTTCAGAAAGGGATTCTGGGTAGTTGGTTTTCTTCTTACCTCGAGTATACTGATATTATATTTTTGGGTGATATTTAACTCCTGTAAGGTTTGGTTTATCAGTAATGAATCTGGTTTCACCTTTACCCTGAACAGATTTTGTGCCAGTTGATATTCGTTTGCCAATTCTTTCAACGATTTTCCTCCTTTTTTTACTGTACCTTTTTTATCATCATCTTTTGAAAGGAATAACTTACTCAATGGAGCCAATAGTAAGGTTCCTAAGACAACACAGATAATACCAACCGGTAAAAACGAGAAAAATGACAACCCCTTGTGTCCTGCATCAATTAATGCATTGTTAATAACTAAGTTAGGAGGTGTTCCGATTAAAGTCATCATACCTCCCATACTACTCGCAAAGGCCAGTGGCATCAGGAATTTGCCCGGATGAGTATTGGAGTTCATGGCCAGACTAACGACAATGGGGAGCATCAATGCAACAGTTCCGGTATTACTGACAAAAGCGCCTATGCCGGAAGTTACCAGCATTAATAAAAGAAACAACTTGGATTGACTGTCTCCGGCTAAAGACATAATCTTACTGCTGATCATTTTAGCCAGTCCTGTTTGAAAAATACCTCCACCCACAACAAAGAGGCCAATCATCATAATAACAATTGAATTGGAAAAACCGGACAATGCTTCTGCCGGAGTCAATATGTTGAAAACCATCAGAGAAATTAATGCTAAAAGAGCAACAAGGTCCGAGCGAATTTTTCCATTTACAAAAAAGATTGCTGAAACAGCCAGAATAATTAATGTAACAACCATGATATTGTTTTATGATGATAAATGCAACGATAACCAGAGAGTTGACGGTCTTGCTTATTTATTTCCGGCTAATCTGATGATCTCGTTTACAACCGGTTTTGCATTATAACTCCGGTCAAAAAGCAAGGGGTAATCCGTCCGTCCGTGCATCGGCCAGTTGTTTCTCCAGGAGTCCTGATCACAAACTCCCCATAAGGTAACCCGGCTGATTTTATCCTTGTGTTTCAGAAATAACCGGAAAAAATCAAGATACCTGCGCTGTAATGCTTCCGATTTTTCTTCCGGCAGTCCGTTTGCATAAGGATTCATTTCTTTCTGATACTCATAATTAAGGGAAACTTCGGCTCCTAACTGTCGTGAAGGTGTAGGTAATGTTGTTATATCTAATTCGGTAATCATTACTTTTGTTTTTAAATTATAAAAAGTAACTATACTTTTTTCGAATGCATCGACAGTTGGAAAATCCATACTCAGGTGTCCCTGCATGCCGATGCCATCGACTTTCACTTGCTGCGTCTGCAGTTTTTTTATCATTCTTGCTACTCCGGCACACTTTTCCGGAAGAGCCATCGAATAATCGTTGTAGTACAACTCAGCCTCAGGATCGGCAGCGTGAGCAAACTCAAAGGCTAAGCGAATATAGTCTTCTCCAATGATTTTCAGAAACTTACTATTCCTTAACGAACCATCGTCCAGAACAGCTTCATTCACTACATCCCATGCTTTTACTCTTCCTTTGTAACGGGAAACAACAGTCGTAATGTGATTTTTCATACGTTCAATCAAAACTTCCCGGAAAACCTCATTTCCGTTTTTATCCTCAAAAAACCAATCCGGGCATTGGGAATGCCAGATCAAGGTATGACCAATGATAAACATCTTGTTTTGCTCCCCGAATTTCACAAACTTATCTGCATTCGCGAAATTGAATTGACCTTCTTTCGGTTGAATTTCTTCTGTTTTCATGCAGTTTTCGGCAACAATCGAGTTGAATTGTTGTTTTACAATCCTTACGGAAGAGGTATCACGATTCCAGATTTGATTTGTATTTAAGGCTACACCTATATAAAAATCATTTTTCAAGGCATCTTTCAAATACACAACCTCCTTGTTGTTCTTTTCAATATTACACGAATACACAGATAAAATAAATAAAAAACTTATCGATAAAATACTTATTAAATATTTAATATTCATTTTGCTAATTATGCATTAAGAAAGATCAGGCTTCAAGAGCTCCGATAATTTCAGTAAGTGAGGCAAACCCATGCCGGTTTAAATAATCGTTAATCCCATCTACAACCTGAACAGAAATTGTCGGATCAATAAAATTGTAAGTTCCTATCTGAATGGCAGATGAACCGGCCAGGATGAATTCGACCGCATCTTTCCAGTTGCATATTCCACCCATCCCAATGATTGGTATTTTGACAGATTTATAAGTCTGCCATACCATTCTCAATGCAATCGGTTTAACACAGGGGCCTGATAATCCACCGGTTACTGTGGATAGAACCGGTTTTCTTTTTTCTGCATCAATAGCCATTCCTAACAACGTATTGATCAGGGAAACCGCATCAGCTCCTTCTGTTTCGACCGACCGGGCAATCTCCGAAATATCTGTAACATTTGGAGATAATTTGACAATCAGTGTTTTATGGTATACTTTCCGTACTGCTTTCACTACTTCAGAGGCACTCTGGCAACTGGTACCGAAAGCCATTCCCCCTTGTTTCACATTCGGACAGGAAATATTTAATTCAATTGCCGGAATCTTATCCAATTCATTTACTTTTTCCGCACATGCGATGTAGTCTTCAATGGTAGAACCACTTACATTGACCATCATGTGAGTATCTATATCCTTGATTTTAGGATAGATATCAGAAATAAAATAGTCAACCCCTTTATTCTGAAGTCCTACGGCATTGAGCATACCAGCAGGAGTTTCTGCCATCCTGGGATAGTAGTTTCCTTCCCGGTGACGTAGGGTTGTTCCTTTCATGAAAACACCACCAATACAGGATAGGTCCATAAAATCCATGTACTCCAAACCATACCCGAAAGTACCGGATGCCGTCAGTACCGGATTTTTCAATTGTAATTTACCGATATTGATATTTAAATTTGCCATGTCAGTTTCTCAATATTAATTACCGGACCTTCCGTACATACACAGATATGTCCGTCTACTGTATTTTCCACACAACAAAGGCATGCCCCGATACCACATGCCATGGTATTTTCGAGGGATACCTCGCAAGGGATATGATTCCGTTTGGCATAAGCCGCTACTGCATGCATCATCGGGCTTGGGCCACACGTATATATCTGGTCGAAAAGTCCGGATTTCAGAATCGAATGATTGGTTACGTAGCCTTTTTCTCCTGAAAGTCCATCCTCGGTAGTTGTATAAACATTTCCAAATTTGCTGAATTCATCCAGTTGTAACAAATCTCCGGCAGAGCGGGCACCCAACAGGAAGACCGGTCGGAATCCCAGTGATTTTAACCGGGAACCTAAAAATAACAGGGGAGCAGTTCCCACACCTCCGCCAATCAATAGCAATCTTTTTTCGGAGGAATCTTCTGCATGGAATTCTGGAATAGTAAAACTGTTACCCAACGGATACATCAGATTGAGTGAATCTCCGGGATTGATTTCCGAAAGTTTGCGGGTTCCATCGCCAACCAGTTGAATGAGCAACCAAAGTTCCTTTTTTTCTGTATCAATAAAATGAATGGAAATCGGGCGCCGTAGAAAAGTGTTGGGAGAGCCATCCACACGAACCTGGACAAATTGTCCCGGATGCATTTCCGGCAACGATTCTTCCCGGGTCAGTTTTAATAAGCAATAATTGGAATGTAAACGGATGTTTTCTTTTACAGTCCAGTCTGCCACATATTTCTTCATGTTGTCGTTATTTTTTCAACGCGAAGTTACAAAAAATATTACTTATCCGGAGAAAAACTGTCAAAAGTATTATCCGAGTAAAAAATCATTATTCGTTCAATTTTTTTTGTAGTGTTTTTTTTGAAGGTAATTTCTTCTTTTTGAGCAGGTTTAGGCATGATTTCTTCCGGTTTTACCTCAATTTCCTTGCGATATTCTGTTTTTTTCGGCTCTATGGGTTCATTTACAGCAATCTCATCGAATAAAGTCGGCTGAAGATAGGCTTTCTCTCCTTTGTACATAGGAAGCTTGCCGAAGAGCAACCACTCATTGCTTATGTTTTCATATTTTGATAATATTTTAACAATTACGTCCAGGCTGGGATTATTTCGTCCATTTAAAATATGATTCATGGAAGCACGGCTGATTCCGATAGTATCTGCAAAAGAGGAAGGGTTACTTCCTTCTTTTTCTATGATTTTTTTTATCCTTTCGACCATAAATCCTGAGTAATTAGAGAAAAAAGTTTTAAAATAAATATATCAAAATATCACTAATATATCGATTATTTCAACATAATGAAAGCATTGAATTTCAACAGATGGAATCACCTGTTTTTACAATTACTTTCGAAACACACAAATGTATATATAATAATTCAGTTTTGCAAATAATATTTGCAACTTGCGAATAATACAAATATATATCTATGAACAAATATAAATGTAAACACCGAATAACATTTGGATATATTGAAAATAATTTACTTTATATAAATATCATATATATTTGATTAATATATTATTAGTTTAATGTAACAACCTATTTTTGAAGGTTTGCAAAGCTATATTTTCAATTGTTTTTGTTTATATGCACTAATTCTTTAATTTATTTAATTTAACTTACTCATTATAAATATATTATATCTAATATAAACGATTATACATATTCTTTCACAACCAATACAATACAATTGTGATTTTTATAATTGTAAACACAAAAACAATCGTATAAAATACAAATGTAAATGATTATTTGAATTAATGAAAGTTGAAAGTTTACTTTTATTCGTATAAACAGTTGAACACACAATTGTTTATACGAATATTTTTTTCACAATTCTATCTTTTTGTCAATAATCAAATCGAAATAATATAATTTATTTTTCTATCAATTTGACAAAGCTAACAGGATCTATAAATGAACCGATTCCGGTTAATGGGTCGCTACATTCTATTTTTACAGCTTGGAATTTATTTGTTTTAATTGATCGGATTCGTGAACGAATTGTTTATCTTTGCACCTGTAGTCAATCGGTCTGTCGCTCTTCTATGAAGGGAGGAAAGTCCGGACAGCACAGAGCACTCTATTACCTAACAGGTAGCTGTTTGCGAGAGCAGAGTCAAGTAGAAGAAAATAACCGCCTTATTTGAGGATAAGGTAAGGGTGAGAAGGTGAGGTAAGAGCTCACCAGGTTCTGTAGTAATACAGGATGCTGTACCACTTAGAGGCTGCAAGGTCATGTATACCGGCGCATGTAGGACTGCTCGTCCGATGCCGGGGGGTAGACTGCTGGAGCCTGATGGTGACATCAGGTCGAGATAAATGACAGACACCTGCAAATGCAGGAACAGAATCCGGCTTACAGATTGACTACTTTTTTTTAAAATATATGTTGAAATTAAAGGATATACCGCATCAAATCGTCAAACTTTGGAAATTTGTCACAGAAGATGTTTGGCGGGTGATACCTTCGGAATTAAGCGCAACCAAAAAAAGGGGCTACAATTTTTTAAAAGTAGTCAGCTTAGCTATCAGAAGGTATCAGGAGGATGATTTGCAAAGCCGTGCTTCCGCACTTACTTACAGCACCTTTCTTTCTTTAGTTCCTCTGCTGGCTGTTTTATTGGCCATTGCCAAGGGATTCGGCTTCAGAAACATTGTCGAGAGTCAGTTGTTTGATTATTTCCCCGGACAAAAAGAATTCCTGAGCGAGGCTTTTACCTATGTCGATTCCTATATGAACCAAAGTAAAGAAGGTGTTTTTATCGGGATGGGAATTCTCCTTTTATTGTATACCGTATTTAATCTGATTTCGAGCATTGAAAATACATTCAACCAAATATGGCAGGTATCGAAAGGGAGATCTTACGGTCGAAGAATTACCGATTATTTTTCAGTTTTTTTACTTCTGCCTGTTTTTCTCATTTGTTCTTCCGGTTTATCTATATTTTTGAATACCGCTTTCAATACCCTGAAGAATTACGAATATTTTACTCCTATTTACGAAGCTGTTATTACAATCATCCCGATAATTGTAACTGTTTTTACATTTACGGCCCTGTATATTTATATGCCGAATACCAAAGTACAATTCAAACATGCTTTTTATGCCGGTATTTTCTCTGGAATTACCTTTCAGATCTTTCAATACATATACATCAGCGGGCAAATCTGGGTGTCAAAATATAATGCCATTTTCGGAAGTTTTGCTCTTTTGCCTTTATTACTTTTGTGGATGCAATTGTCGTGGGTTATTTGTTTGCTGGGTGCGGAAATCACTTATGCCGGGCAAAACGTCCGGGACTATGAATTTGAAGCTGATAGTAAAAAAATCACACGCAGGTATTTTGATTTTCTTGTCTTAACGATTGCTGCTCTGATTGTTAAGCGTTTTGAGAAAGGACTTCCTTCCTATACTTCTGATGAAATTTCTGCGGACTATAAAATCCCCATCCGTCTGACTAATCGTATATTATTCTATTTGATAGAGTTAGAAATTATCAATGAAGTGAAAGATGAGGATCAATTCCCGAATTATCAACCGGCGCTGGATATCAACAAAATTAGCCTGGGTTACTTGTTTTCTAAAATAGACCAATATGGTTCGGAAAACTTCAAAGTCGACAATGATATTGAATTCAGGAGCGAATGGGATGCGATTGTGAAGTCCCGGGAAGATATGTTTAGTGCAAATAAGGATGTATTGCTGAAAGACCTATAAAAAAACGGCCTTAAAAAAGCCGTTCTTAAGAGCGTTTTAACTAACTTACTCGCTTGTACGATTTGTCCGGATTTATTTAGCTTCTTTTGATATTTGTTGGATATCTTCGGTTGTGAATGTGCCGAGTATCCGGATAATGGTGCAATTGGAATTGGATTGATCCACGAACATAACTAAATCTTTAATGATATCTTTGTCCTTGACTCCATAAAAATTCACATTTTGATCTAACTTACCTATTATTTTGTTTACACCCATTTCAGATAATTTAATATCCGAAATCATACTGAGCATGGATTTGGAAACAAACACACTGGTTATGTCTTTGTTACTTGAGAATTTATCGAATAAAAGAATACCCTCTTTGTTGGAAAGTTTTTCATACATTTTGCTTTGAGCCTGAATACCTAAAGTAAAGAATAGAAATGCCAATGCAAAAATTAATTTTTCAGTTTTC
The DNA here is from genome assembly GCA_031553435.1 of Bacteroidales bacterium. GTDB lineage: Bacteria > Bacteroidota > Bacteroidia > Bacteroidales > Azobacteroidaceae > JAVBLQ01. The sequence continues at coordinate 20,238 of JAVBLQ010000120.1, forward strand.
ATAATTTACTTTTTTATTTGTTTATTTAACAATACGTTTGTTTCTTTGAAAGGAGTGGAAATCAATGCTAATTGATCAATTCCCTTGTTGAAATTAACCGAAACTAATTGTAGTGCCTTTTTCGTTTCGATGCGGGCCTTTTGTCGGACATTCCGGTCGGTTTCTGCTTTTCTTCCTCGGCAAGCTTGTCGATGAGTCTACTGAGTTTATTTTCCAAATCGGAAGGAACATCAACCGGAGTCGATCGATATAGTTGTAAAAACAACTCTTTTTCCTCCGCCAGTTTTTCTTCTGCTTCCTCGCTTTGAAAGTACCACAATAGCTCTTGTTCTTGATCCGGGGTGGTTTCACCGTGGTAAAAAGCATCGATTAATTGGGGTATTTTATCTGTTTTCATCGTTGTTCCCAAATAATAAATTGTTCTCTGATCATCCTTCTGACCCTTGATAGGATGACTTTAATATTTCCCCTGTTCAGGCCTGTCATTTGTTCGATTTCTTCATCCGAATAACCGTCCCAATGCTTCAATTGCATTACCAACCGTTGTTGTTCGGGCAGCTTCTGCATCAGGGAAGTTACGAGGTTGATTTGGTCCTGCACGACATCTTCTTCATTTTGTACCATCCGCCGGTACAATTTCGAGTGATAGGGAAGATATGTGTTTTTGAAAGTTTCCGAACTCATTATCTACTAATCTGGTTGTCTTACAAATCGATCGTGCACGATCGATTTGCTTTCCATTATTAAGACGTAAAATTCGGAAAAAAGGTAACACGATTTTCTAAAATATTAATAATTTTGTCTTTAATGAGGGTATCAAAACAAAAAACAATACTTTTCAAATTCTTTCAAAAAAAAGAAGTGCCGATTTAGCTACTTTTACTATTAAGTAATCAATAAAAATTAATGACGTATTTTTGGCCAACATTATCTAGTATGTCATTTAAGCGTTCTTTGAGATTTTGGAAGTTAAGAAAAGCATCAAAGGGTAGCCACTTGTATTTGATGAATCTCCATAATATTTC
>JAVBLQ010000017.1:0-4188 GCA_031553435.1 Bacteroidales bacterium
GGAGAAACGCCTATTTGTTCCGAGAGTTCGTATATTCCGTAAATGGTTCCGCGTTTGTCGCTTCCCGCAATCACCAAGGCTTCATCTACTCCGGGTATCGGGTTAAGAAGTGTCTTGATAATATACTTTTCATACTTCCCTTTTAATTCGGAAGCATCCAATTGTTTTTTATTAATAAGCTCTTTGATGTATCGGCTGTCTTGCTGTCCGATGATGATAAGTCGTTTTTTTTCGGGTGTATGATGTAATGACGGTTTATTTCCTGTTACTTTTGAAAAGTCATTAATAAGATTTTCAACTGCAATGTTTACACCTATCTCTTCATTTTCATCTAATAGAATTGAAGTCGGGTATCCATTTTCGACTAATGTAAACTTGCCCGGAGACATTTTATCAGCTGTTATTCCCGGGTGGTCTATTGCCCGTAAAGACAGATTAGTACTAATAAATAGAGCAATAAAGATTGTTAATTTGAATTTCATTACAAACAGAATAAATATGTTTTTTTGATATTATTTTAATCGTACCGACAAAAATACGGTACATTAAATTCGTATCGAAAAAATCACGTTTCATGTACATTAATGAATGTAACAACCGTATTGAAAATGGTTACATTTAGATTTCTAATTGTTTCATGGAGTTGTTATCTCTTTGTATATAAGCTTATTGCAGTTTAGATACTTGCATTTACACCATCTATGGTATCCGTGAAGCCTCCGGCGGTCTCAGTACTTAAGATTCGGGCATCAACAGCTTCTGCTATTTCCGTCCGGGAGTTTTCATTGTTATTGAATGTATAACTGAAATAATAATCGGTAGGAGTTTCAGCTTTTATTTTGAAGTAGATTTATTTTAGGAAGATAGTTTTGCCGTCATATTCGAATATGTCAAAAAACGGCTTTATTTTGAGCATTTAAATATAAACTTGCTGTAAAAAAACAGCAAGTTTATATTTTTTTATTTCTCATGATTGGAATTTGGCAGATTTCTCATTTAGTCAGTCTGAAACGGAGAAGCAGGAAGCCCTGCTTTGTTTTTAAGATTGATATAATCAGGATTATCATCCCAACCGTATCGAACACATTCAGGTTCCTTGATATCATCATTCCAAACAACAACTTTATTTCCTTCGATTTTGGCTGTCGCCCATCTGAATTTTCTGTCTTTACCTGCAATGGAAAAGCCTTTAAGATTGTCTGTTTGCAACAAATTGTCGGTCCCTTTTTTGAAGGAAATAAATATCTTGTTACCTTCAATGGTTGACGATTCATACAAAGGCCCGCTTGGAGTGATTTTATTGTTTCCGAACGCAATGTTTTGAACTTGTAAAGAAATACGTCTTCCAACTTCTTTTTTATTCAAAGGATGAATATCATTCCATTCGCCTAAATCGATGGTTGTGACTAAGGCAGTTTGAGGAACATTCCGGGTAACTTGGAATTGTGCATTTCTTAATTGCGCCCAGCTGCTTTCATAGGGATTTTTATGCGATTGCATAAAGTTAGCCAATTGAACAATTATAAAGGGTAATTCAGGTTCGTTCCATGTATTGCGCCAATCATTAATCATCGAAGTCAATAAATCGGCATATTCATAATAACGTCCTGTATTCGATTCTCCCTGATTCCAGATTACACCTTTTATGTTATAATTTTTCAAAGGAGCAATCATTGAATTATATAATCCGACAGGCTTATTTTGAAAAGAGGTTGAACCTTGCAACGATTGCATGGGACATCCAACTCGATGTTTCCATTTTCCTTCGAGAGAGACTTCCTCATTACCAAAAATCAACTTATAAGGTTTATCTTTAACAAAGGCTGCTTTTCCTCCCGAACTGATTATACGGATTGTAACAACATTTTTCCCTTTTCTCAATATATTGGCAGGGACTTTATAAATGCGAGGAGGATATTGGTAAGAAATCGTTCCTACAAATACTCCGTTCACAAATGTTGAGTCGCCGCCTTCTATGCATCCTAGACGTAAAACAGCATCTTTGCCAAGTAATTGTTCGGACAGAACAAACTCTTTTCGCAACCAATGAGAACCGTTTATTGCATTTACTCCATCAGTAGCCCATGCCGTTGAAAACATATCAGTTTCCGACCAATCGAAATCATTAAGTTCCGGAGAATACCATGGAATAGCGGAATGTAAGCCTTTATCATTTAAATACAGGGTATTGTTCCATAAGGTTCTTCTTTTTAAATCCAATGCCTTTATTTGAGCAATGTATTCATCGGATTCATAAATTTCTTTGTCATTTAAATATAACGGAAACTCTTTCAATCCATCTTCGCTTATCCATGCTTCGACAGGAGTTCCTCCCGCGCTTGAATTGATTAAACCTTGAGGTACTTTCGTTTTATCGTAGATGTCTTTTGCAAAGAAGTAGGCAAGGGCCGAAAAGCTTAATGCATTTTTGGGAGTCATTTCTTTCCATATCGTTGAGGATACTTCTTGTAGAGGGGAATGAAAATTATAGGATAGCGGAATTTTAATGTGACGAATCATCGGATTACTGTCTCTTTCAATTTCTTCCCGAAACAAATCCGTCACTCTCGATACGTTCAGTTCCATATTCGATTGTCCCGAACAAAGCCAAACATCTCCAATCAAGATGTTATTTATCGTTATATCATTAACTGTCATTGTATATGGTCCACCTGCTTTCATCGGAGGCATTTGTATTTCCCAACAGCCCGAAGAATCAGTAGTTGTCTCATATTTCTTCTTTTGAAAAATGATTTCGACGTTTTCTTTCGGGTCGGCATTACCCCATATACACAGTTTTTTTTCTCGTTGCAAAACCATGCCGTCCGATATCAATGTCGGCAATTTGACTTTTGCTTCCATGAATTGAGAAAAACATGGAAGCAAAAAGATTAACAACAATATTATCTTAATTTTCATCCTAAATATCAACTTCTTAATTAAATATCAAATTAATGTCAGTAATGCACTTACTTATCTAAAGAATTATATGTAATTGCAGACACTAAAAATCAATATTACTCTCTCTACTCAACTTAAAAACTACAGGAAGCGTCCATTGCACAGCTACAGGTTTACCATCTATCATGCCCGGAGTCCACTTAGGCATTTTTTTTACAACCCGTACAGCTTCGGCATCACATTCATACGAAAGACTTTTCTGTACAGATACATTTGATATTTTTCCAGTTTCTGATACTACGAAAGTGACTATAACACGACCTTCCACATTGTCTCTCATTGCAGCCGTCGGATACCTTATGCTAGTACTCAGGTATCTTGTTAATTCATCATGACCACCTTTAAATTCAGGCATTTTATGTATTTCGCTTGCTTTATATTCCTTTCGTATAGAATCTGTTTTAGTGCTATCATTTTGAGCATTTATACCAAGTGAAATAAAAAATATAAAGATAAAAAATAAAGTCACTTTTTTCATTTTCAATGTTTTATAGCTGTAATAGATTTAAATTTGAATAAAGAGAGTAAAATAAAGTTATTTTATACTCCGCTGAAAGCGCTGAATCCGCCGTCTACAGGTAAAACAACACCTGTTATAAAACCTGCGGCTTCACTGCATAGAAATTGAACGGCTCCATTTAGTTCGGCGATATCTCCGAATCTTCCCATCGGGGTTTTGGCCAAAACTTTTTGACTTCTTTCAGTTAAAGAACCATCAGGATTGATAAGTACAGCACGATTCTGGTCTCCGATGAAGAATCCCGGTGCAATAGCGTTAACTCGGATGCCTTCTCCGTATTTCAATGCCATCTCGGTTGCCAACCATTGCGTGAAGTTGCTGACGGCTGTTTTTGCGGCAGAATACCCCGGAACTCGTGTTATTGCGGAATAAGCAGCCATCGATGAAACATTGATAATGCATCCTGATTTTTGTTCTGCCATAATTTTACCGAATACCATAGAAGGATAAACCGTTCCGTTTAAATTCAAATTGGTTACTTTTTCCCATTCGGGAATCGGCATATCGAAGAAAGATTGGTCGGGAGCCAATGTTCCTCCGGGCGTATTTCCTCCCGCGATATTTAAAAGAATATCAATGCGGCCCCATTTTTGGATAATTTGTTCGCCTACTTTTTTCAGGCTGTCGATATCAAGCACATTTCCGACGATACCGATGGCTTCTCCGCCATTAGCCGTTAATTCTTTAATGCGAACATCCAATTGTTC
>JAVBLQ010000008.1:0-2968 GCA_031553435.1 Bacteroidales bacterium
CGTTTATATCTTTTCAAAGAAGGTCACCCATCGAAACATGTTGTTCACACTAGACCGGTTGGTAGTCCCCGTTGGAGTTGTTGCCGCACTGATTCGTATGGGAAACCTGATGAATTCCGAGATTTACGGTCATCCTACTACGCTTCCCTGGGGCTTCGAGTTTATTCGTTCGAGAGAATGGTATTTACCGCCGATCAGCAGTCAACCCTGCCATCCTACTCAAATTTATGAAGCTGTTTTTTACCTCATTACTTTTTTTGTCTGTTACTGGTTGTATTGGAAAAAAGAGGCGTACAAAAAAGAAGGACTCATTTTCGGAGTTTTCCTGATTGGTATTTTCTTATCCAGATTTTTTGTCGAATTTTTCAAAAACACCCAGGAATCTTTCGAAGAAGGAATGTTCTTAAATATGGGACAATTACTCAGCATTCCGTTTATTGTTGCAGGATGCTGGCTGATTTATAAACAGTTAAAAACTAAAAACTAAAAGTGAAAAATTAGCTGTATACAACAATAAATTTTTCACTTTTAGTTTTTAACTGTTAACTTTTCACTTATTTTCATTATGTTTCCAATTCAAATCCAAAAAGATCTTTTTTATTTAGGAGTAAACGACCGGACAAAAGCAAAATTCGAAGGTCTTTGGCCTTTGCCCAAAGGTGTATCATACAACAGCTATCTGATTACAGACGAAAAAACAGCTTTATTTGATACGGTCGAAATCTGCTATTCCGACATATTTTTTCAAAAACTTGAAACGGCCTTGGCCGGACGTCCATTGAATTATCTGATCATCAACCACATGGAGCCTGATCACTCCGGATCTATAGCTTTGCTGAAAACAAAATATCCGGAAGTCCGGATCGTTGGAAATGCCAGAACTTTAGATATGGTTAAGGGTTATTATGGTATCACAGAAGGTGTGATTGCCATTAAAGACGAAGATGAACTTTCTTTAGGTAAATATAATCTCCGTTTTTACCTTACACCTATGGTACATTGGCCGGAAACGATGATGACGTACGAAACAACCGGAAAAACAATTTTCTCCGGAGACGCTTTCGGCACTTTCGGTACATTGGATGGAGGGATTACAGATTCACAACTTCGTCCTGAAAGATATTGGGACGAAATGATCCGTTACTATTCCAACATCGTAGGCAAATACGGTAATCCTGTCCAGAAAGCGATGGCGAAACTGGAAAAATTGGAAGTTAACGCCATTTGTTCCACACATGGACCGGTTTGGATTGAAAAAGAAAATATCAGGGAAGTTATTGCATTATATGATAAGTTAAGCCGATACGATGCAGACAACGGCGTTGTAATTGCTTATGGCAGCATGTACGGTCATACGGAACAAATGGCGGAAGTGATTGCTACGGAAATGGCTGCGCAAGGCATTCGGGACATCGTTCTGCATAATGTTTCCAAAAGAGAACTTTCTTATGTAGTCCGTGATATATTCAAATACAAAGGATTGATCATAGGTTCTCCTACCTACAATAACCAATTATTCCCTGAAGTCGAATCTTTGATTTCAAAAATAGAAAACAGGGAAGTAAAAAACCGTTATTTCGGATATTTCGGTTCATATTCATGGGCGGGAGCAGCTGTTAAACGTTTGGCACAGTTTGCCGAGAATTCCAAATGGGAAATCGTCGGAAATCCTGTTGAAGTCAAACAAGCATTGCAACAAGATACGCTTGAAGCTTGCCGTGAACTTGGGCGGGCGATGGCGGAGAAATTGAAATGATGTGCCAATTTTATAATATGCCAATGTGCCAATGAAATAAATATTGATCAATTGGCACATTTCGAAATATAAACTAAATTACTTCATCCTTATGAGATTAATTATTCAGCCCGATTATGAAAATCTTTCCAAATGGGCAGCACGTTATGTGGCAAAAAAAATCAGGGAGTCAAAAGCCAGTCAAAGTAAACCATTCATTTTAGGATTACCGACAGGTTCGTCTCCTTTGGGTATGTACAAACACTTGATAGAGTTGTACAAAGCAGGTCAGGTCTCTTTCAAACATGTTGTAACATTCAATATGGACGAATATGTCGGATTACCCAAAAATCACCCTGAGAGCTATCATAGTTTTATGTGGAATAATTTCTTTTCTCACATCGATATTCCCAAAGAAAATGTCAACATTCTGAATGGAAACGCTCCAGACCTGACTGTAGAATGCCAGGCTTATGAAGATAAAATGAAAGCTTTGGGTGGTATTGATTTATTTCTTGGAGGAATAGGTCCCGACGGACATATTGCATTCAACGAACCGGGATCTTCATTAGCTTCACGCACGCGCATTAAAACATTAACAACCGATACGATTATTGCCAATTCCCGTTTTTTCGATAATGATGTAAACAAAGTGCCGAAAACTGCCGTAACCGTTGGTGTAGGCACTGTAATGGATGCCAAAGAAGTCTTGATTATGGTAAACGGACACAACAAAGCCCGTGCCTTATATCATGCAATAGAAGGTTCTGTCAATCACATGTGGACAATCAGCGCTTTACAAATGCATTCCAAAGGCATCATAGTTTGTGACGATGCAGCAACCGATGAATTGAAAGTCGGAACTTACAAATACTTTAAGGATATTGAAGGAGAAAATTTGAATTCAGATACACTAGTTTAGAAACTATTTAATTCTTCAAAATGAAATTGATATGAACACTTTTGGGTGCACCTTTGCACCCAAAAGATGTCACATCCTAAACCTTTGCCCCTTCCCCAACGTTCTAACCTTTATTAATTACAGTGAAAGGTGAGGGTCGCTTCGCTCCCTGTGAGAGGGGAAGGTCGCTTCGCTCCTTCGTGAACTCGCTATGCTCGTGGTGAAGGGGAAAAATAATTCACCTTTCACAAGGGAACGTAGTGACCTTCCCCTTTCACAAAAAAACAAGGTTATGAAATCAACAAGTATTAAACTCAAGTTCCGCCCTTCCA
>JAVBLQ010000097.1:0-13728 GCA_031553435.1 Bacteroidales bacterium
AGCCGAGTTTGACTTTCTCCAGGTGTGGATTCCACTCCTCCTGAAAGAGCTTGTAGGAGGTACTGATGGTTTTTACTTCCTGGCGCAAGATGAACTGGAAGTAAAGCCGCCCTTCGGAGCCGGGAACACTGGAAGGACGGAACTTGAGCTTGATACTGGTGATGTGCATGATCTTGATTTTTTGTGAAAGGTGAAGGGTGTTTGTCGCCTCTTCACAACGAGTGAAGCGAGTTCACAAGAGAGCGCAGCGACCTTCACCTTTCACCTTCATATGGATTTCAATTTGAATATTTAAACAGTTATTAGTGCTGATTCATGTAATTTGCGCAAATAAACCAACAAAAAAAGCTGTTTCAAAATACATTGAAACAGCTTTCTAAATTTATACTTTACGAAGATCAGGCTTCTGCCACCGGCAGAATAGAAACATATGATCTGTCGTTTCTTTTCTTTCTGAATACAACAGTTCCATCGATGAGAGCATATAATGTATGGTCTTTTCCTAAACCTACATTATCTCCCGGATGATGAACTGTTCCTCTTTGACGTACAATGATATTCCCGGCTTTAACTACTTGTCCGCCGAATATTTTAACGCCTAATCGTTTACTTTCCGATTCGCGACCGTTTTTCGAACTACCTACACCTTTCTTATGTGCCATTTTCTTGAGAATTTAAAAATTAAGCAACAATTTCTTTAATATTTACTTGAGTAAACTGTTGGCGATGACCATTCAGTTTTCTGTGACCTTTTCTTCTCTTTTTGTGGAATACAAGTACTTTGTCACCTTTTACATAAGAAACGGTTTCCATTTCTTTTGTTTCCTGGTTTTCCCTTTGTTGAGGAATAACTTCTGCGATTACTTTAGCTCCTTTGATTACGGGTGTTCCTACAGTTACAACACCATCATTGTCAGCTAATAATACTTTTTCGAATTCAACAGTAGCTCCAGGTTCTGCATCCAAACGATGGACGAATATTTTCTGACCTTGTTCTACTTTGAATTGTTGACCTTGAATTTCTACGATTACGTACATCTGTTAATATAATTATTACAGGTTATCTCCCGGGGGTGGATTTTCTTCATTGAAATTCGCTTATTTACCCTCTGCGGAATTTTAGTTTGCAAAAGTAATGCTTTATTTTGAATTTTCCAAAGCTTTTTGAATTGAAAATTGAAAATGGAGAATTGAAAATGAAGCTTATGCCCGATAAATCATTTCAATTTTCAATTCTCCATTTTCAATTCGAAAAAAGGATTGTAAAAGCGCTCCCTTCCCCTTCCTTGCTTTGAACCTGCAAAGTGCCTTTATGTAGTTTAACTATTTCACGGGAAAGACTTAATCCTATTCCGCTTCCATTTTTACGTGTGCTGAAGAATGGAATAAAAATTTGGTCCCGGATTTCAGCGGAAATGCCTTTTCCATTGTCGGCCACTGTGATATACGGATTTCCTTCGTTTGTAATTCCTGAAAAAATGATAATCTGCGGGTTTTCTTTTTCGTTAACGGCATGAGTTGCATTTGTGATGAAGTTGATCAATACCTGTTCAATAAGATTCCTGTCGATTTTGGCCGGCAACAGAGAATTCCCGGTTTTTATTTCCAATGAAATACCTTTTTGTTTGAGGGAAGGTTGCATCAATTGATGAACGTCATTTACAATTTCCTTCAGATTTTCGGGAGCAATCTGTGGTATAATGGTTTTACTTAGATTACGATAAGTTTCTGCAAATTTCAGCAATCCTTCACTTCGCCGGCGGATGGTTTCCATGGCAATTTCAATGTCTTCGAATGCCGGATTGGGCGTCCGTTTGATTTCCTCATGAATCATCTTTTTCAGCGTATCGGCTAAGGATGCGACCGGGGCAACGGAATTCATGATCTCGTGAGTCATTACACTCAACAGGCCTTTCCATGAGTTGGCTTCCACTTCTTCCAAAGTTGCGTTGATGTTGTGGAAGGCAATCAATTTATAAGTTCTTCCATTCGTTTCAAAAGTACAGGCATTGGTCAGAGATTTAACAATCTGATTGCCGACATTGATTGATAATAACCGGTTTTCTCCCAGAGGAATCTCAATCAATTCTTTATGAAGAACCTCATAGCGTTTTTGCAGCCAGTTGATATTTTTAACATGCGGAATTTTCAGCATATTTTTCAGGGATTCATTCATCCATAAAGTATTGAAATTTTCAATATCATAGGCTAAAATTCCGGTGTCGACCAATTCCAGTATCTTTTTTAGATATTGTTGTTGGGTTTCATTTTCCCGGCTTAATGATAAAAATGTATTGGTAATATCATTGAAATAATGGTAGAAATTGTCTTTCTTGTTTTTGCTTTCTGCATATCTTTTTGAAAAATCACGGTATTTAATGGCTTCTACGAAAAATTCCACATCTCTGAATATCTTGAAAATAGCATTGCATGTACTGGAAAATAAGCCGATAGTTACTAATAAAAAAATGATACTTACCACATAATTTTCTTTGATAAAAAAGAAACAAGTGGCGCCACCGGCTATTATACTTAATAGAAGCAATAGTAGTATGTGATAATAGTTCTTCATATATAAATTCAAATATCATACTTATTCAACCGCCGGTATAGCGCCGCGCGTGTCAGGCCCAGTTCTTTAGCTGTTTTTGATATATTCCCGTTATATTTTTCAATTACTTCGATGATTGTTGATTTTTCCAGGTCTTCCAGGTTATGGGTTTGTAGTGGAGAATTGCTTTCAACGGGCTGCTCGATAGGAGAGAAGACAATATCATCGGCTTTCAGTTCGCTTTCGTCGGCCATGATGACAGCTCTTTCTATAAGATATTGTAATTCACGTACATTTCCGGGATAGTTATATTGAAGTAATTTTATTTTTGCTTTATCGGATAGGTCAAGTTCTGATTTCATGTATTTTTTTGTATAATTTTTGAGAAAATGATTGGTTAAAAGGAGAATGTCATTTCCTCTCTCCCGTAAGGGAGGAACTGTAATTTCAACTGTATTAATACGATAAATCAAATCTTTCCTGAATCTGTTTTCATTAGCAAGTTCGGAAAAAGATACGTTGGTAGCGGTAATTAAACGAATATCTACCGGAATCGGAGTGTTTGTTCCTAGGCGTGTTATTTGCCGGTTTTGTAAGACTGTCAATAGTTTTGCTTGTTGTTGAAGGGAAATATTACCTATTTCATCCATGAATAAAGTTCCCTCATTGGCAGCTTCGATTAAACCTATCCGGTCTTCTCTTGCATCGGTAAAAGCCCCCTTTTTATGTCCGAAAAGTTCGCTTTCAAAGAGTGTTTCCGTAAGCGCCCCCACATCGACTTTAACAAAAGCTTTGTCCTTTCGGAGAGAGTTTTGATATATTGACTGTGCTATCAGGTCTTTTCCAGTGCCGTTTTCTCCTAATATCAATACGTTGGCATTGGTTGGGGCAATTTTTTCGATTTTACGGAATAAAGCTTGCATTTGTTCCGATTCACCAATGATCTCGACGAATGTATCTCCGGACGTAGATTTTATTTTCTTTTTTGCCCCAATATGTTTCTCCGATATTTCACGCAGTGTTTGCAACAGATTTTCATTGTGCCATGGTTTTACAACAAAATCAGAAGCTCCTTCCTTTAAGGCTTTTACGGCTAAATCGATATCGGCATAAGCTGTAATCATAATGACTTGCAAATTCGGATACCAGCTTTTTATTTGTCTCAACCAATACAAACCCTCATTTCCGGTATTAACCGAACTATTAAAGTTCATATCCAGCAGAAGAATGTCGAAAGTATTTTCGGATAATAATCGTCTGATGTTTTCAGGATTGGAATCTGTTACGATATTTTTCACTTCCGGTTTTAATAAAAAACGGATAGCAGTCAAGACATCTTTGTCGTCATCGACTGTCAGTATATTAGTTTGTCGTAAATTCATTTGGATGACATTTGTTGTACAAAAATAGATATTTTTGGAGAGAATGTTGTAGATTTATATTATATTTGACCTCGAAATTTTTTACGATCAAAACATAACATATGAAAATTTTACGAAAAACAAAGTACATCAATCCTTATACTGATTTTGGCTTCAAAAAACTTTTTGGAAATGCCTAAATTTGACAAGAAAGAAAATGAACTTGTTACCCATTTTGACAAATGGATGTATTTGTTGAAAAACTTGCCAAATTTGCGACAGCGTCCGGAAGGGTTTACAGAACGAATATTTATCCGCTTATTTAAGATTGCAGAAATTTCTCAATTAACAACGGAAGAAATGACAAAATATGAATTGGAATTGAAAGAGATGCGGGATAGCTATGCTGCGAGACAGTTTGAACTGAAAGAGCTGAGAGAGGCCCGAATGGAAGCGCGAAAAGCACAGATGCAAGCACACAAATCCCAAGTTGAGGCTATTAAGGCCAGAGAAAAGGCATTAAAAGAAGGCAAAAAAGAAGGAAAGATAGAAGGCATGAAAGAGGGCCTCTCACAAGGAAAATCCGAAATAATTCGACATATGTTTGAATCCGGTATTTCTGTTTCTGAAATTGCAAAACTTACAGGGTTATCAGAAAAAGAAATATTAGAACTGAATCAATAGAACATAATTGTGAACAACAAATAACTTTAAGCATGTAAAGCAATATTCAAGTTTTACATGCTTAATTTTTTGTTGAAAATACTACTTTTGTGTTTCAAAGTATTTATTACTCAATTTTCAACGCCATGAGACGATTATTTTTTTTCATCATTTTAGGTTTATGTATTGTATCATATGCTCCAGCTCAAAATGGTTCCAAGAGATTGGATTTAAAGGACATTACGGATGAAGTTTTCAAACCGAAAAAAATATCCGAAATGCAACCATTGGATGCAGAACATTATACGATGATCAATGAAGACGCTACTTCCATATTGAAATATGCATATAAAACCGGCAAAGTTGTAGAAACATTATTTAGCACCAAAACAGCCAGAGAATGTACGATCGATCATATTGAAGGCTATATGATCAGTCCCACCGGTTTCCGGATTATTGTCTGGACAGATAAAGAATACATCTATCGTCGTTCATGGAAAGCAAATATGTATGATTTTGATGTACGCAGGAATTTAATTAAACCGCTATCGGATACGGCAGGAAAATTGATGATCCCCACTTTTTCTCCCGACGGACGGATGTGTGCTTTTGTCAGAGACAATAATATATGGTTAAAAAAGTTCGATTATGATACTGAATCGCAAGTGACAAAAGACGGATCATTCAATCAGATCCTGAATGGAATCAGCGATTGGGTTTACGAAGAAGAGTTTGTCGTGACTAATTTAATATCTTGGTCGGCAGACAGCAAATATCTGGCTTTTGTTAAATCAAATGAAACAGATGTGCCCTTGTTTTCTTTTCAGGTATTTGGAGAAAATTTGTATCCTCAACTGAAACAGTTCAAATATCCGAAAGCAGGAGAAAAAAACTCTATTGTAAGCGTTCATTCCTATAGTGTGGATACGAAAGATATCAAGAAAATGAATCTTCCTGTTGATGCGGATGTTTATATCCCCAGAATCCAATTCACAAATAATCCGGATCAGTTGGCGGTAATATCATTGAACCGACAGCAAAATACACTCAGTATGTATTATGCTAACCCTAAGTCGGCAGTCGCCCAATTGATATTAAAAGATGAGAATCAATATTATATTGAGCCGGATTGGATCAATTCCATTCATTTTACAAATGATGAATTTACTTATGTCAGCGAAAAAGATGGTTTTGCTCACGTCTATCTTTATTCTATTGCCGGTGTTTTGCAAAAACAATTGACTTCCGGAAATTGGGACGTGACGGATTTTTTAGGAATTAATCCAGCCTCGAAAACTGTTTATTTCCAATCGGCAGAAGAAAGCCCTTTGCGCCGTTCAATTTACAAAGTGGATTTCAAAGGTACTAAAACAAAGCTGACAACGAAGTCCGGAACGAATACCGCTTTTTTTAGTTCCACTTTTAATTATTTTATCAATCAATATTCCAACATAACCACTCCGGGAATTACAACTATCAATGATGCCCAGGGAAAAGAATTGGTTGTGTTGGATAATAATCAATCCATTCAATCAAAACTCTCGGAATCCCGTTATGCACAGAAAGAATTTTTTACTTTCAAAAATACGGAAGGTGTTGATTTAAATGGGTGGATGATAAAACCTGTCAATTTTGATCCTGCTAAAAAATATCCTGTATTGATGATGCAATACGGAGGACCCAATCACCAGGAAGTTAAAGATGATTTTGAACTTGGATGGGAATATTATTTAGCATCCAATGGCTATGTTGTGGTTTCTGTTGATGGCAGAGGAACCGGTGCCCGTGGAGAAAAATTCAGGAAGTGTACTTATCTGAAATTAGGAGTTCTCGAATCTGATGATCAAGTTGCGGCCGCAAATTACTTAGCTACACAAAGTTATGTTGATAAAAATCGCATAGCTATTTGGGGTTGGAGTTATGGTGGTTATTTAACGCTTATGTCGATGAGTCGTGGTAATGGAATTTTCAAAGCCGGAATAGCGATTGCTCCGGTCACCGATTGGAAATTTTACAATACGGTTTACACAGAAAGATATATGCGTACTCCACAAGAGAATTCTGAAGGATATAAACAGTCTTCTGCATTTACTTATGCCAAAGATTTACAAGGTCGTTTGTTGCTTGTGCATGGAACAGCAGACGATAATGTGCACTATCAGCAAACTTTACTATACACAAAAGCTTTGGTTGAATCCGGAAAGCAGTTTGACATGCAAATCTATACAGACAAAAATCATAGTTTGCTTGGCAAAACTACCCGCTATCATCTGTATTCAAAACTTACCCGCTTCTTGCTCGAAAATTTATAAGGAAAGGTTTCAACCTTAAAAAAAAGTAAAGGTTTCACAAAAGTGAAACCTTTACTTTTTTGATAGAGAGCGGAAGACGGGGCTCAAACCCGCGACCCTCAGCTTGGAAGGCTAATGCTCTATCAACTGAGCTACTTCCGCAATTTTTGTGGGCAGTGATGGATTCGAACCACCGAAGACGTAAGTCAGCTGAGTTACAGTCAGCCCCATTTGGCCACTCTGGTAACTGCCCTTTGTTTTAGCGAGTGCAAAGTTATAATATTTTTTTTACTTTGCAAGAAAAATCGATCATTTTTATTGCAGTTATTGCAGCTTCGTCACCTTTATTTCCATATATCCCTCCGGATCTGTCTAAAGCCTGTTGCATATTGTCTGTAGTTAACATCCCGAATATAAAAGGAATATCGTATTCAACATTCAAAGAAGTAATTCCTTGGGTAACTCCTGAGCAAACATAATCAAAATGCGGCGTATCTCCTCTGACTACACAACCCAACACGATGATTGCTTCTACATCAGAGTATTCGGCCAACTGCTTTGCTCCGAAAATAAGCTCAAAGCTTCCCGGAACGCGAGTAACCAAAATGTTGTTGGATTTTACACCATGTTTTTCAAGCGTATTACATGCACCTTCCAATAGTTTTTCGGTGACATTGGTATTCCATTCGGAAACAACAATGCCGAATTTCATATTGGATGCATCAGGAATACTGTTAAAATCGTACGCTGATAAATTTTGATAGGCTGTTGCCATTCGAAAGTTTAATGATTATTTCTGAAGAAACTGAGCTCTGTCAATATATTTATCAATGTCGCTGGCTTCCATTGATTTAGGATATTTTTCTTTGATGGAAGTGTAAACTTCAAAAGCTTTCTTGTATTCTTTCAAAGATTCGTATGAAAGGCCTGCTTTTTTCAAATAAATAGGACTGAGTAAGTTGTTGTCGGCTTTTTTTGCAGCTTTCAGGAAATAGTCGACTCCTTCATTTGTTTTACCGAGATCAACATAGCAATCGCCAATTAATCCTACAATTGCAGGGTTTAACATTTTGTCGTCGGGGCTGAACTTTTTCAGGTATTCCAATGCTTTTTCTGGTTGACCTTTGTGATAATAACAAATTCCGGCATAAGCTTTTGCTAATTTTCCTGTTTTTGTTATTCCGTATTGATCAATAATTTTTTCAAAGCCTTTATATTGTACGCTGTCTCCGAAAAGTGCTTTATCCCACTCTCCGTTTGCAAAATATTGTTCTCCTCTGAATATTTCTTTTGCTGCTTCTTTTTCTTTCGGAATAATGTATCCATGTCGTATTCCAAGAAATCCAACAACAATTAAAACTATAATTCCTACGCCGATTAATATTCTTTTCTGATTTTTTTCAATGAATTTTTCTGATTTGGAAAGAATTTCTCCTACATTTTCAAGTTCATTCCCTTGATTTTGTGTTTTATTTGACATAGCTGCAATAGTTGTTTTTTAGATAAAATATTTTACGGAGGGCAAAAGTAATGTATTTCTCTTTATAAAAGAAATTTCGATCTATCTTTTTTAAGAAAAAGGAGGTTTTTATTGTTTTGGGTAGTATTTAATCGTATACAATCACATTTTTTGATTAGTTTTGCATCGGTTTTAATTAGTACATCACTTTATTATGGCAAATATTAAATGCATCGGAATTCTTACTTCCGGAGGAGATGCTCCTGGAATGAATGCTGCTATCCGCGCGGTGACAAGAACCGCCATCTATAACGGTTGGGATGTAAAAGGTATCTACAGAGGATACAAAGGGCTTATTACCAAGGAAATAATCCCTTTCAAGACAAACAATGTAAGTAATATTATTCAACAGGGAGGTACGATCTTAAAAACCGCTCGCTGTAAGGAATTTATGGATCCGGAAGGCCGTAAAATGGCTTACGAAACACTTCTGGAATATAACATAGATGCACTTGTAGTGATCGGGGGTGATGGTTCTCTCACAGGAGCGCGTATCTTTGCTCAGGAATTTAATTTTCCTATCGTAGGTTTGCCGGGAACTATCGATAATGATTTGTTCGGAACAGATACTACTATCGGATACGATACAGCACTGAATACCATCATGGAAGCCGTGGATAAAATCCGGGATACAGCGACTTCACATGAACGCTTATTTTTTATTGAAGTGATGGGACGTGATGCGGGATTTCTTGCATTAAACGGAGCTATTGCTTCAGGCGCTGAGGCCGCTATCATTCCTGAAATTTCTACAGAAGTCGATCAACTGGAAGATCTGATTAAAAATGGTTTCAGAAAATCTAAAAACAGTAGCATCGTTTTGGTTGCAGAAAGTGAATTAACCGGCGGCGCTATCGGTATGGCTGAACGTGTGAAAAAAGAATATCCTCAATATGATGTTCGTGTAACTATTTTGGGGCATATTCAACGTGGAGGTTCTCCTACTGCATCCGACCGTATCCTGGCCAGTCGCATGGGCGCTGCAGCTATCGATGCTTTATTGGATGATCAACGGAATGTAATGATCGGCATTCAAAACGATCAGCTCATTTATATACCTTTTGCAAAAGCAATCAAGAAAAATAAACCGATCAACAGGGAATTGTTGAATACGATCAGGATACTTTCAATATAATTAAGAATTAAGAGTGAAGAATTAAAATTGACTTTGTCAATTTTATTATGTCGTGCGTAAGCTAATTCTTAATTCTTCACTCTTAATTTTTAATTATCTGAGTTTCAATACATCTCCTTCTTCCGGAACATATTCGCTATTCAATTTATTTATTTTGTATAAATTTTTGAACTGAATGCCAAATCTTTGAGAAATGCTATGCATGGATTCTCCGACTTCAACAACATGCTCGTAATTGGGTTTTTCTGCTTTCGATTTCTTCTTTTCCAAATAAATAATATCTCCTTCCATTAAAGGAAAATCTTCCGGGACTTCGTTGTATTTAATCAGATCTTTTACTTTAAAACCCAAATCATAGGCAATGTTGTCAAAGCTATCATTGGCTTTTGCCATTACATATATTAATCCATAAGTTCTGAAAACATCCCGGTTTTGTTTGATTTTTTGAGGCTTATTATTTTTCTGGGATTTATCATTATCTTTTTTCTTATCTTCTGATTTTCTTCCTGTATCGAATTTATATAATTCATAAGTTTCAATCAGATTGATCAGTTTATTGGCATATCCCTTATCGGTTGCATACCCATATTCTTGCAATTTTTTGGCCCATTCTCCAAAATTATAGATATCTAATTCAAAAAGGCCTGCATAGCGGGTTCCGTTCACTAAAAAAGTTGAATGATCATCAAAAGAATCTTCTACACTGTTATATTTGCGGAAACAGTCATTGGGAATGTCGTCCTTATGGTATACCCGTTTTCCATCCCAACTTTTATGGCATTTAATTCCGAAATGATTATTTGATTTTGCAGCCAATGAACTTTGTCCTCCGTTTGACTCCAACAAACCTTGGGCAAGCGTGATGCTTGCCGGAATTTTATACCTTGCCATGTGCTGAATAGCCAGATAATTATATTTTTCAATATAATCTTCGTAAGACTTTAATTTCTTTTGTCCGTATA
Source organism: Bacteroidales bacterium (assembly GCA_031553435.1). Lineage (GTDB taxonomy): Bacteria > Bacteroidota > Bacteroidia > Bacteroidales > Azobacteroidaceae > JAVBLQ01. Next base: position 10,483 of record JAVBLQ010000097.1, read on the forward strand.
GGAAGGACGGGATCATTGTTATAACACAAAATAACAAGATGTGGAAACATATTTTCATAATCAGAATAAAAATATTAATTTTGTTACCCTTAATCATTTCGTCATATGAAAGAGCTTGAAATTACTGCAAAGGTAGATATTTATAATTACGACGAGCTATCTATTGCAGAAAAAAGTTTAATTAATAAAGCAAAAGAAGAAACTCAAAAAGCATATGCTCCTTACTCCCACTTTCGTGTGGGGGCTGCACTTTTGCTGAAAAACGGCGTTGTTGTCACCGGAAGCAATCAGGAAAATGCAGCTTATCCTTCCGGACTTTGTGCCGAGCGAACTGCAATATTCTATGCGAATGCGCAATATCCTGATATTGCTCCTGAGGTTTTAGCTATTGCAGCTTTTACCAATGGAACTTTTCTCAAAGATTGTGTTTCTCCTTGTGGTGCTTGCAGGCAGGTCATCCTAGAAGTGGAAAATCGTTATAAACAACCGATTACAATACTTTTATATGGAGAGGATGAAGTTTATAAAATAAAAAGCATCCGGGACTTGCTACCTTTATGTTTCGAACAAAAAAGTTTACAATCACAAACCATTTTTGATCATCAATCCATATGATTTCATACCAACAAGCATCATGCATAATCAACAATGAGATTAACAAAATTGTTTACGACAATTCTCCAAAAAGTTTGTACGAACCTATTTCTTATATATTATCACTTGAAGGAAAAAGAGTACGCCCTGTATTAACTCTTTTAGCTTATAATTTGTATAAAGATGATGTAGAAGAAGTGATTCCTACTGCATTAGGCTGGGAAATATTTCATAATTTCACTTTGCTACATGATGATTTAATGGATAAAGCCAATATGCGTAGAGGACAGCTTACCGTTCACAAAAAATGGAACGATAATATGGCGATCCTTTCCGGAGATGCAATGCTGATACTTGCATATCAGTATATTGCAAAAACTCCGGTCGAAAATCTGAAAATAATTCTGGACTTATTTTCACAAACAGCCGACGAAATTTGCAGGGGGCAACAATATGATATGGAATTCGAATCACGCTTAGATGTGACGGAATGCGAATATATAGAAATGATCCGGTTAAAAACTGCTGTGATGTTGGGTGCTTGTCTTAAAACAGGAGCTATTATTGCTGGTGCAACAGCTGAAGATGCTGATTTGCTGTACGATTTCGGAATTAATATAGGTCTGGCATTTCAAATCAAGGATGACTGGTTGGATACATATGGCGATCCTCTACTTTTCGGAAAAAATATCGGAGGAGATATTTTATGTAATAAAAAAACATATCTTTTGGTCAACGCATTGGATAAATCTCAGGGAAAGGAAAAAGAATTATTGTTATATTGGTTATCCGCCACGGAAAATTATGACCGGGATGAAAAAATAAAATCAGTCACAGAAATATATGATTCCCTGAAATTAAAAGAAATTACCGAAAAAAAAATGAACTTTTTTTACGACAAAGCTGTTTCCTACTTAAGTTTATTGAATATGTCAAAAGAGAAAACAATTGTTTTATACGATTTGGCAAAAAACTTAATGAACAGGAATATATAAACTTAGAAGAATGCCTTACAGAAGACTCCCCAATACTGATGCAGCCAGGATTAAAGCTTTGAAAACAGCTATTAATCATGGATACGAAAACGATATACGTTCAATGGTCATACCTCTTCCCGTGCTGGAAGAAGCCAAATTTTTTATCAAATCTTTTGAAAATGCTCATACTTCATATGTGCAATCTCTTCGTGAGCAAACGAGTGGAAGCAAAAAATGCCAGGAATTAGCTAAACGAGCGAAGTTATATGTGTCACATTTTATTCAGGTCCTGAATTTTTGTGTTATACGAGGTGAAATCAAAGTCGAAAGTAAAGAATTTTATGGTTTGGATCCTGACAATTTCCTGGTTCCCGACTTATCAACAGATTCGGCAATTTTAGAATGGGCTGAAAAAATTATTAAAGGAGAAACAGATCGGACGGCTCATGGAGGAATACCGTTGTATAATCCTGCTGCAGCGAAAGTTAAAGTACATTATGATCTTTTTCAGGAAGCATATTTCAGTCAACGGATTTATCAGAATAACACGCTTCGGACGCTTAATGCTTTATCCGGTTTGAGAGAAAAAGCTGATCAGATTATCCTTGAAATATGGAATAGCGTGGAAAGCCATTTTCAGGATTTGGAACCAGAACAGAAATTGGAAAAATGTCGCCATTTAGGCGTTGTTTACTATTACAGAAAAGGAGAAAAAGCAAAATTGAATGACTCTGACAGATACTCACTCTCATATATATCTTGAAGATTTTAACGAAGATATAAAAGAGGTTATAGACCGCGCCCAACAATCCGGAATTACAAAAATATTGATGCCGAATATCGATGTTGATTCTATTGGAGCAATGCATCGGCTTGCCGATTGTTATCCGGATCTCTGTTTCCCGATGATGGGATTACATCCGACTTCTGTACAATCAAATTATAAAGAAACTCTTCAAGTTCTTTTCCCTTATTTCAAGCAAAGAAAATATGTTGCCGTAGGAGAAATCGGGATAGATTTATATTGGGATAAAACCCTTTTGAAAGAACAAATCGTTGCATTTGAGGAACAATTACGTTGGAGTATTGATTTGCAACTACCTGTGGTGATTCATAACCGGGAGTCATTTTCTTATGTAATGGAAAGTATCCATAAAGTCGGAGCTCAACACCTTCATGGGGTCTTTCACAGTTTTGGAGGAACTCAAGACGAATTGTCGGAAATATTAAAATTGGAAAATTTCTATGTCAGCCTGAATGGTGTACTCACATTCAAGAATTCCCATATCAGCGAAGTAATTAAAAGTTGTCCTTTAGATAGGATTTTAGTAGAGACAGATGCCCCATATTTAACACCAGTTCCATGGCGTGGAAAAAGAAATGAACCGGCATACATCTGGAAAACGGTTGAAAAACTCGCAGAGACATTTGGCAAAGAAGTTTCCGGGATTGCTGAAATATGTTCAAAAAATACAAATCGTTTATTTGGATAATTCCGGCAAAAGCTTTACCTTCGCACTCACTTTCAAAAAAGACTTGAAGGAAAGGTGGCCGAGTGGTCGAAGGCGCACGCTTGGAAAGCGTGTGAGCTCCAAAAGGGCTCCGGGGGTTCGAATCCCTTCCTTTCCGCTGGATATTAAGGATTTACAAGATGATTGTAAGTCCTTTTTTTGTT
>JAVBLQ010000029.1:0-47236 GCA_031553435.1 Bacteroidales bacterium
ATACTGGTTGAATTCATAACTTTGTTTTTTTGTGAAAGGGGGAAGCGATGCTTGTGAACTCGCTGCGCTCGTGGTGAAGGGGTGACAATGTGACAAACGTCATTTCTTCACTTCTTCACCACGAACGTAGCGAGTTCACGAAGGAGCGAAGCGATTTTCACCTTTCACTGGGAGCGAAGCGACCTTCACCTTTCACTGTAATTAATAAAGGTTAGAACGTTATGGAAGGGGCAAAGGTTTATATGTGACCAAGTAAAATTCCTACAATCAATAATAATCCAAAAACAACCGTATTCCGGGCACTTTCGCCCAATATCAAATTCAATTCTTTTCCTTGCCGGATAGCACACATTTTTTCCCAGGTTTTGATATGAAAAAAAAGATATAAAAGAAGAGGAAAAAATGCATATTTCAATTCGGTAAAAAAGAAAAAAACACAAATAGACACAGCCAATATTCCATTCATCAAATAAAAATACCGGCCGAACTTTTCCCCGAAAATGACAATAGTTGTATTTTTTTCTGAAATTCTATCTTGTTCTCTGTCACGGTAATTGTTTGCAACTAAAATATTTACGGAAACAAGACCCATTGCCAAACCGGCTATTGTGACAGGTAAATTCCATTCCAAGACTTGAACATAATAAGTAAAACCAACAGGAATTATTCCGTAAAAAATCAACACGCAAACATCTCCGAATCCTCGGTATGCCAAAGGATAAGGTCCTGAAGAATACGCAAAAACACCTAAACAGACTCCTATTCCCACAAAAATAAGCTTCCATCCGGCATAATAAATCAATGAACATCCTAATAAACAGGCTATAGATATAAGTATTACAGAAGCTTTCAACATGGATTCAGGGGTTATCCAACCTTGTGACACAGCTCTTTCCGGGCCTAAACGATCACTCCGATCGGAACCTTTGACAAAATCAAAATAATCATTCAAAAAATTGGAAACTATCTGAGCCAGCAAAGCGAAAAGAAAACAAATCAAAGCCGGAAACCATTTAAATGAACCGCTTTGATAAGCCAGTGCAAAGGCAACCAGCACCGGCATAACAGATGCTGCCAGGGTTTTAGGACGAGCAGCCAATATCCAATATTTTAATCCTGAGTTATTCATCGCCCAAAAATAATTAAATCTCGGGAAAGGTTTTCCCTCTTTACTTAAAATTTTTATAACTTTGTTGCCCGAGTTTTGTGAAGAGTGACGAAGTGACAAGGTGACTTTGTCATACTGTCACTACTCGCAAAGTAAGTTCACAAAGAGTGAAGCAACCTTTACCATTCACATTTTAACTATTATATTATGTTTTCAGGAATTGTAGAAGAAGCGGCAAAAGTCGTAAGAGTAAAATCAGATCAGGGAAATTTAGACATCAAAATGACTTGTTCTTTTGTCAATGAGTTGAAAATCGATCAAAGCATTGCCCATAATGGAGTTTGCCTCACTGTTGTCAGCAAAACGGCCGACACATATACAGTAACCGCAGTTAAAGAAACTTTGGAGCGATCTAATTTAGGTCTTTTAAATGTTGGGGATAAAGTGAATCTCGAAAGAAGCATGATCATGAACGGACGTTTAGACGGCCATATCGTACAAGGACATGTTGACCGCACCGCTACATGTACAGAAGTAAAAGAAGCCGATGGCAGTTGGTACTACACTTTTGAATATCCTTTTGATGCGGAAATGGCTAAAGAAGGATACGTTACCGTTGAAAAAGGATCCGTTTGTGTAAACGGAGTCAGCCTGACAGTATGCAATTCCAAAGACAACAGTTTTCAGGTAGCTATCATACCATACACACATGAACATACTAATTTTCATGATATAAAACCTGGAACTATTGTTAATATCGAATTTGATATTATCGGCAAATATATCAGTAAATTAACTAGATATCTGTAACATGAAAACATTTTTTGATTTAGCTCATTATCGCCAGAGCGACAGGGCTTTTGATCCGAACCGGCCAGTGGAGAAAGAAAAAATAGAAAGGATATTGGAAGCCGCGAGAATGGCGCCTTCCGCATGCAATTCCCAACCCTGGCATTTCATTGTGGTTGATAATCCGGAGCTAAAAAATGAAGTTGCCGATGCTGTTTCGGCTAAGTTGCTAGGCATGAATCATTTTACCAAGCAGGCGCAAATACATATTGTGGTAGTAGAAGAAAAAGTGAATCTTTCGTCCAGTCTCGGAGGTTGGATCAAAGATAAATATTTTGCACACCTGGACATCGGAATTGTTGCCGCTCATATTTGCCTGGCTGCCGAAGATGAAGGACTTGGAAGTTGCATGCTTGGCTGGTTCAATGAAAAAAAAGTCAAAAAACTTTTGAATATTCCTGACAGCAAAAGGGTATTGCTCGACATCGTTATCGGATATTCCAATCAGGAAAAGAAGGAGAAAAGAAGGAAAACGATGGAGGAGATTGTTTCATACAACAAATATTAAGTGACGAGGTGACAAAGCGAACAGTGATATTGTTTTTTGTCACTTCGTCACTTTGTCACTATTCGCATTCTTCAATTTGCCAACCTCATACCTATATGCCAAGCAAGCAGCAATAAAATAAATGCCTGCCTGCAACCATAACATTTTATACTCATAACCTACTTCCGAAAGAGATGCTCCCATTGTATTTAATTTAACAAATCCCTGAATACCAATAGTTGAAGGAAAGAATGTTCCCAACCATTGCCAAAATTGAGGGATGGCGCTGGCAGGCCATGAGATTCCTGAAATAAACAATAGAGGAACAGAAGTAAATACGAAAATCAACATCGGAGTTTCACGTCCTTTGATCAGACAGGAAAGAGTCATCGAGAAAAAGATACACGCAAATAAATACGGCAAAACAAATAACGTAACATCCCCGTATGGAGCTATCTGCGGAAAATCAAACAGATAAGGCACCACAGATAATACCCAGAAACACATCAAAATATAAATAAAAAAATAAGCAAGCGATTTCCCGAACACAACACGTAAAGTTCCACGATAAGAATCCAGTGAAGGGATGATACTTCCGGTAGAGTTTCTTTCACGAGCCGTTCCGGCAAGCATTCCGATTCCCAATAACAAAGTTTGCTGTATCACCAGTATTAAAATGGCAGGCACAAGAAATGATGCAAATCCATTGGCGCTATTATACATAGCGATCGATTCATAAGTTACGGTTTCCGGCGTTAAATAAATCTCCTGTCCCATTTCCAAAGAAACCTCCGTAGTAGCAAGCAAAAACGCCTTGTAATACAGAATAGAACCCATATCACAATACAAAGAGACTCCGGTTTGTTTCCCGGAATTCAGATCTTTACTGAAAGAAGATGGGAAATACAGGACGCCATAAGCTTCTTTCCTGTTGATCATTTGCTTAGCTTCGCCCATATTTGAGCACCGACTGACAACTTTCACATCGCTGCTTGCATCTATTTTCCTTATAAATTCGCGCGACAATGAAGTTCCGGAATCATCGACAATAACTAACGGAACCTCATGCACAGTTTCCGGATTATAGATAAGTCCGTACAATACAGGATATACCAAAGGAACAACGAAGAAAAAGATAAGGACTCCAGCATCGTGGAAAATATTTTTCAATTCTTGTTTCCAGACAAAGAAGGTACCTGTAATTCCCTGTTTGATGGTATGTTGTAATTTATTCATCATACAACAATGTATTCTTCAGATTCTTTAAAACAAAAAACGGCATAAATAAAAACAAAACCAATGCTAAATATTGATTTACAGAATATACAAATTCTCTTCCATTAAGTGCCTGATCTACATAAATCAAATAATAATGCCGCAATGGAAATAAATTGCTCAATGCCTGAACAGAAGGATACATCGCTGTGACAGGAAACGAAAAACCTACTACAGAAAATGAAAGCATCCCGAATAAACTGGCAAAACTAAGTCCCAATCTCAATGTCGGCAATACGCCTATCATCAGAATTCCCACTGCCTGAGCTGATAAAACCAATAAAGCCATTGCCAGCAACATAGGTAAAAATCCGCTTTGCAAGGGAAATCCTATGATACCATATAAATATGAACAGAATCCAAATCCCATGATGAGGAAAATCAAGGTTTGAGGCAATAATTTTCCTGCCAAACTAATCACCAATGAGTTATTGCCCAGACCTAGCCATTCTTTGGATGATCGCTGTTTTATTTCAATCCCGATACTATAAACCGTTACTAAAAATATGATCAACTGAAGCATTCCGGGAAGAATCATATTGTTCAGATAAACAGAATAATTCAGCATCGGATTTCCCAAAGCATGTGTATCAATCACAATAGGTTGCAACTGAGCCATTATCTGCATGTCTGTCATCCCTTTTGCCCTTTCGACTTCTCTGTTCACCGCTCCGGATGCAAGTGTAGAAATCGTTTTCATATCTTTAAAAAGTAAAGACCCGGCTATCAAATAAGAATTATTGGTGTAAAATGACAAATGGGGTTGTTTACCTGATGCAGCTAAAGTTCCAAAATCTTTGGGTATCAGCATAATGCCATAAATATTGCCTTTTTGCATTTCAATCCGGGCATCGGAAAAAGATGCTGTACGCATCACAATTTCCGTTTGCTCAAAAGCATCCAATTGTCTTCCTAGATTCCTGGAATTTTGAGAATTATCCTGATCGACCAAAGCAACAGGCATGTTTACCGGCAAACCATTCCACATCAGTGTTGTAAAAAAAACAACACTAAATATGGGAACAATCACCATGCAAAGCAAATATATTTTACCGGAAAGTATACGATGCAGTTCTCTTCTGGCAATCAGCCGGATGCAATTAATCTTAGTCATAATTATTTGAGAATAACAGACATACCGGGTCTTAATCCTTCTATTTTTTCTATTGGCTTTGCTTTTATTTCAAATGTTTTCAAATCATATTGTCCGGTTGATTTGGTTGCTTTCCAGACAGCATAACTTCCGATATCTTTCATGTAAAATATACGTAATACTACTTCTTTATTATCTAAAGCGGGAATAAATGCTGTCACTTCATTTCCTATTTTCAAATTATTAAGCAAATCTTCGCGAACATTGAAAGTCACCCACGAATTATCCAGATTCTGAATGTTCAGGATGGGCGCTCCCGTACCGACTAATTCTCCCTGATGTGGAAATATTTCGGATATTTCTCCGTCAACCGGTGCAATCAAAGCAGTTTCACTGATATAAGATTCGATTTCGGCTACTGCGCCTTTGGCTCTGTTGACCAAGGCTTCGGCTGCCAGTTTGTCTTCCCTTTCCGCTCCGTTTTTCGCCATTTGGTATTGTGAAAAGGCGGCTCTTTCCGTTGCCTGCATGGCATTGAAATTAGCTTCGGCTTCATCACGTTTTTGAGCGGGAGTAACTCCTTTTTCATATAAACGCTGTACCCTTTCATAGGATTTTTGGGCGATATCTAATCCCGCCTTGGCTTTTTGCCACATTTCATAAGCCGACGTAATTTGTTCCGTACGAGCGCCCTTGATTGCTTTCATATTTTGCGCCCGGGCAGCATCCTCGGCCGCTTTGGCCTGTGAAAGTTTTGCGTACACTTCAGGACTATCCAGGATAACCAATGTATCTCCGGCTTTTACTCTTTGCCCCTCCTCTACCCTGAATTGCGCGATACGTCCGGGAAGTTTACCGGAAACTCGAACTTCTGTTGCTTCCGCTTGTCCCTGAATAAATTCTTTTTTTGGTTTAAGAATAAAAAATCCAACAATTGCAACAATTGCAACTACCGCCAAAAGGGTGATGAAGGCGAGCATTGTATTATTTTTCTGCATAATTTTCAATTTTCAACTTTCAATTTTCCGATTGATTTCTTAAGATAAACTTCCGCCAATTTTATATCTATCTGTGCATCTATCAGTTGTGAATGAGCTTTCAGCCATGCAGTTTGCGCTTCCATTACATTGGAAACGGGGATGACACCTTCTTCAAAACCGGCATTGGCATAACGAAGGTTTTCATCTGCATTTTCCATATTTTTTGAAGCAGATTCTATATTTTTCCGTGCTTCATTCAATTTGAATACAGATTGGTTGATTTGTAATGTTATTTTTTCCCTGGCTTCTTCCAGTTCAAAGCGTTTGATCCGGGTTTCAGCCTTGGCTGCATTCAATTTATTATATTTATCTCCCCAATGAAAAATCGGAATGCGAAGTACTACTCCTACATTCCACATTCCGGCAAAATCAGTTTGAAATCCATTGAACAGATTAGGATTTGTCACCATATAATTGGCGGAAAGGGCCAATGTGGGAAGCATTTCCGAACGGCTTACAATTTCCTTTTTTTCATATATCTTAGTGGCAAGATTCAAACTCTGCAATTCAGGACGATTCATGAAAGCTTGATTGATATCCACAGCTGCAGTTTCCTTAGAAGATGAGATATTCTCTACAAATTCGTCCGCCAGATTAATATCATTTTCGACAGGAATTCCGCAAAGTTGGCACAATAGCATTTTCGACAAATTAAGTCCGTCATTCACTTTTGTCTGAGCCATTTCTGCTTCATTCAATCTGACTTTTACGGATAATCCGTCGGCTCTGGTTGCAAAACCTTCTTCTATCAATGCCTGTACATCATTATTCATTTTTCTCAATAAATCGACATAAGCATCTGCCAATTTCTTTTTATTGGAAAGAGAGACGATTTGCCAGTAGGTTTCGTCCGTTTTCAAAATAACATTTTGCAGTTCTGCATTTTTTTGAGATTCGGACAATTGTTCGGCATATTTTGTTATCTGATTGTAAGCCAATATTTTTCCACCCATAAAAACCGGTTGTATAAGAGAAAAAACACCTGCCCAAACATTATGAATATCCATCTCGAACTCATTTTGGGGAATGGTTGTATATTCTTTCCAAACGATTTTATCGGGATGCTGGCGCGGATCAAAAGGCACGCCATCGGCATCTACGGGAACCCATTGTCCATTAGGAAGAGTCATGCCGGCAACCTGATCTGGTGTGAAACCAAAGGTTCCGTCCGCCATTTTTGTACCTATCGGTAAAAATTTATCTTCATTCAATAAAGACAGATTTTTCTGATTATACATATAAGTACCTGTGAATGAAACATCCGGAAGATATTGTGCAAATGCCGATTTCTTTTCGTAAGAAGCCTTCTTCACATTTTCAGATGCAATTTTTAATTGCTTATTATTCCTGATAGCCAAAGCGCGGCACGAATCAAGATTGAGCAATGTTTGTGATTGAACAACCAGAAATGTAAATGCAAACATTATAAGCAAATATATTCTTTTCATAACATAAACAATTATTGCATAAACAACGATACAAAAGTATACATAGTTGCAAGAACAACCAAAAGGTTTTATAGGTTTAACTTTAAATAACCTTAGTCAATTGAAAATGGAAAGTGAACGATTCATTTTCAATTTTCCACTTTCCATTTTCAATTAATTTGTAGTTTTGTTCAAAATTTAAAACAAATAAACATGAATAAGATTCTATTTTTTTCAATCTGTTTTTTGATATTGTCAACATCTGTTTTCTCACAACAAATCCTCCAAAAAGACACAATTATTGTAGCGCGTGACGGAAGTGGAGATTTCCGGAATGTACAGGAGGCCATTTATGCCATCCGGGATTTCAGACCTACGCATACCGTTGTTTATATAAAAAAAGGCATATACAAGGAAAAATTGGTTTTACCGACATGGAAAACTGGAATAACATTTATCGGTGAAGACCGTGATCAAACAGTTATCACATATGATGATCATGCAAATATCAATAAAATGGGCACTTTCAAAACTTATTCCTTTCTATTATCAGGCAATGATATTACTGTAGAAAATCTAACTATAGAAAACTCTGCACCACAGTTGGGACAAGCTGTTGCCATTCATATTGAAGGCGATAGAGTAATATTCCGTAATTGCCATTTCCTTGGAAATCAAGACACAATTTTTACCGGAAGAGAAAATAGCCGGCAATATTTCGAAAATTGTTATATTGAAGGGACTACGGATTTCATTTTTGGTCCGGCTATTGCCTGGTTCGAAAATTGCACCATTCATTGCAAAAGAAACTCATATATTACAGCCGCCTCTACTCCGCAAAACCAAAAATACGGATATATTTTCAATCATTGTAAAATTACATTGGATAAAAATGTCGATTCCATGTATCTTGGAAGACCCTGGAGAGCTTATGCAATGACATTGTTCATGAATTGTGAAATGCCCAAAGGAATCAATCCTAAAGGCTGGCACAATTGGAGTAAAGCCGAAAACGAGCAAACTGCCCGCTACATGGAATACAATAATTCAGGTGAAGGTGCAAAAACAACCGATAGAGTAAGCTGGTCAAAAATTCTTACAAAGAAACAAGCGGAAGAATACACTTTACAAAATGTAATGAAAGGAAGCGATAATTGGTATCCTTTAAAGAATTGATAATTGACAAATGATAATTAACAACGAAGAATTTGCAAAAATTGCGTTTCTTCATTGTCAATTATCTATTTTTGTGGCTTCATTCAAAAATTTAACAATTCTAGTTAACAAATACAAATTTAAATAACACCATAAAAATCAACAAGTTATAAATTTCAAAGCTTTTTTAATAAAAAAAACATGCCAAAAACATATTATATAACATATTTTTTTATTTGGTAAATAGTAAAAAAAGCTTGATTTTTGTACTCGAAACCTAAAACAATCTTTTTGCCTTAAGAACTAGTACCTAATTAAACCAAAGGATAAAAGAGGCTTTTTCTCACAAGGAGCCTCTTTTATTTTTATTGTCATTGAAACAATAAATTTCAGCTTTGTAACTAAAACGAATAAGATGAGTTTTTGTTGCAGAAATTTGTTTAAAATTAGTCAATAAAACCACAAATATTTTTTAAGAACTGTTTCTGTTTGAAAATTTAAACAGTCTTTTATTCTTTCTTTGGAGATTACAAGTCAAGTCTGCAATGACAATGCTATCGATAAGATTATTTTTTCTCCAACTCTCTCAAATTCTCCATCTTCTTTTTTTGCAGAAAGCCGTAGATATCTTCCAGGTGTTCGGTTACTTTTTGATTGCCAAATTCATAAACTTTAGTGACCAATCCGTCTAAAAAGTCACGATCATGGGAAACAACAATCAATGTTCCGTCAAAATCTCTCAAAGCATTTTTCAGAATGTCTTTGGTTTTCATATCCAGGTGATTGGTAGGCTCATCCAATATCAAAAGGTTGACAGGTTCAAGCAATAGTTTGATCATTGCCAAACGGGTACGTTCGCCTCCGGAAAGAATTTTGACTTTTTTCTCCGATTCTTCACGCCCAAACATAAAAGCGCCGAGGATATCACGTATTTTTGTTCGGATATCTCCCACAGCAATATCATCAATTGTTTGAAAAACAGTCAGATTTTCGTCCAACAAGGAAGCCTGGTTTTGAGCAAAATAACCGATCATTACATTGTGTCCGATGGTAAGTTCGCCGTCGAAACCGATTTCTTTCATGATACATTTTACCAATGTGGATTTTCCTTCTCCGTTTTTTCCTACAAAAGCGATTTTATCACCTCTTTCGATGGTTAGATTAGCATTTTTGAAAACAGTATGATCGCCGTATTTTTTGGAAACATTATCAATCATAACAGGATAAGAACCGGAACGCGGTGATGGCGGAAATTTTAACCGTAATGCAGATGTATCTTCTTCATCGACTTCAATAATTTCCAATTTTTCAAGCATTTTTACCCGTGATTGCACTTGCAGGGTTTTGGAATATGTACCTTTGAAACGTTCGATGAATTCAGTAGTTTCCGCAATCATTTTTTGCTGGTCTTCAAATGCTTTTTGTTGTTGTTCGCGACGTTCTTTCCTGAGTTCCAGATATTTTGAATAGTTGACTTTATAATCATAAATCCGCCCCATTGTTACTTCAATAGTACGGGTAGTAATGTTATCTACAAAGGCGCGGTCGTGGGAAATCACCACAACAGCTTTGGCTGAATTGATCAGATAATCTTCCAGCCATTGAATAGATTCGATATCCAGGTGATTGGTTGGCTCGTCCAGCAAAAGCACATCCGGATTGCGAAGCAGAAGTTTTGCCAACTCGATACGCATGCGCCATCCTCCGCTGAAATCACTGGTCTGACGGTTGAAATCATCACGCTGAAAACCTAATCCGAGTAAAGTTTTCTCAACAGCTTCGGCATAATTGGTAGCATCGATTGAATAATATTTTTCACTTAAAGACGAAACTTTTTCAATCAATTCGTAATAGCTTTCCGAATCATAATCAGTCCGTTCCGATAGTTCTTTATTGATGGCTTCGATTTCTTTCTCCATTTCAAATAAATGAGAAAAAGCCATGGATGTTTCTTCAAACACGGTTCGCCCGTCTTCCGTCAATAAATGTTGGGGCAAATATGCAATGACTGTATCTTTGGGCGCCGATACTTTTCCTTTGGAAGGCGTACGGGCTCCGGCCAGGATTTTAAGTAAAGTCGATTTTCCGGCACCGTTTTTACCCATCAATGCGATCCTGTCTTTCTCATTAATAACAAAAGAAATATCTGAAAATAAAGTTGTTCCGCCGAATTCGACGGTGAGAGCATCTATTGAAACCATAAAAAATAAAAATTGGAGCGGCAAAGGTAGTTCTTATTTTTGAAATAAAAGAAGGAGATATCTGAGGAAGTGTTTAGTAGCTTTTCCGACAGGAAAATAGATTTTTGTGTATTTTTTATAGTAATTGCATATGACGAACCAACGACTCCATATATAGGCTACAAAACAGTTTTGGTTATATACTTTGCATTTTTTATTAGCTATGACCAACTGTTTATACCAATTTTTAACAGACTTAAAATCAATTGACAGTGCTCTATTTTCTTTTCCTAAAAAATATAGTTTGAAAGAGGCCTGATGGGCTTTTAACTCATTTTCATCGGGAGATAATCCCAGAAATTTTAATTCATGTCTGATAATTTTTTCTTTGATGGAAATTTGTGTCGAATTTTCAGTTTGAGAAATATTTGTGGAATGCCAGCGGTATTTGAATAAAAATTCCGGGATATTGGCTATTTGTGTCTTCCGGGAAAGTCTGCACCAAAGATCATAATCTTCTGCATGAGGATATTGGGTGGAATAAAATTCTTCTTTCAACAATTCCGTTTTCATCATTACTGTTGGGTGTACGAACGGTACGGAGAATAGAAGATGTATTTTCAGATCAGCATTTTGAGTGAAATTTTTGATTCTTCCGGTTTCTTCTCCTTTTTCATTAATCACTTTTGCCCAGGTTCCGCATAAACCAACAGAGGGATTGGATTCCATGAATCGATATTGTTTTTCCAGGCGGTCAGGCATGGAAATATCGTCGGCATCCATCCTGGCAATGTATTTTCCTTTACAAAGTTGGATTCCTTTGTTTAAAGTTTCAATCAGTTTCAGATTGGTTTCATTTTTCACATAAACAATCCGTTTATCATCGAATGAACAGATAATTTCTTCACTATGATCGGTAGAACCATCATTAATAATAATCAGTTCAAAGTTTTTGAAACTTTGGTTGAGTATGCTTTCAATGGCTTCACGAAGAAACTCTTGTGCATTGTAAACCGGCAATAAAACGGAGATCATTGTCGAAGTGTTGTATTTCTCGTGAACTTATGATCTACTACCCAGCTCGATTTTTCATCATTCAAGCCTTTGTAAATGAATACCATGTTGTGATAAAAGTGCATGGAAACAATATGCTTGTCAAAATAAGTCGGATTGTAGCTATCTCTGACAAATTCAACATGATTCAAACAATCGGTAAGGCTTTTAAAATAACTTAATGAGTTTGAGGGATTATTCAGATCTTCACTATCGCCGCCAAACGGTTTCCAATAAGAGGTCTGGGTATCTTCAACGATATATATTCCTCCGGTTTTTAATTTGGGAAATAAGATATTAAATGTTTTGATAACATGCTCGTTGATATGGCTTCCATCATCAATAATGACATCAATTTCTCCGATTTCATTCACAACCTGGTTCAAAAATTCTTCATCCACCTGGCTACCTTTGAATATTTTTATTCTTTTTTCCTGTAAAAATGATTTATCGTAAATATCGATTGCAAAAATATTAGCAAGAGGAAAATATTTTTTCCACATTCTTAAAGAGGCGGCTCCGCTTTTGGGATTATCATACCCTCCTACTCCTATTTCCAACAAGTTGATTTTTTTATTCTTATATTTTTTTAAATGAGTTATATAGTGAGTAATATAGTTGTGATCTTCAATTTTATCGGTTTTGCAAATACGTGCAATTTCCTTCAGGTTGTTTCCGTGTCCGAACAGTTTTATATTCCTGGAAATCCTGAGCACATGTTTCAATTGATTTTCACTGAGTGTTTTTCTAAGGTATTGTTCAAGTTTATTCATTGTGTTTTCAAATATGTTTTGTATCGTTTGTGTGTGTCTTTTATAACTCTATATTTTATAACCCAATAATCTTTTTTTGGTTTATTATTTATCAAAGAAAAAAAGAGTATAGCCGGAAACAATTTAGACAAATGTAAATAATAAATGAATGTTGTAGCTGCGTTCCCTTTGACTTTCGAAAAATAAATAAACATGCTGTACCAACGTTCTTTATATGACCATTTTTTGAGTTCTTCCGTTCTACTTTCGCCTGAAGCGCCTTCCAAATGTATTATCTTCGCATCCGGAACAGAAACAATCTGATAACCTTTCCGGCGTATGCGATCACATAATTCTACTTCTTCGTAATACATGAAAAAATCGGGATCA
The DNA here is from genome assembly GCA_031553435.1 of Bacteroidales bacterium. Lineage (GTDB taxonomy): Bacteria > Bacteroidota > Bacteroidia > Bacteroidales > Azobacteroidaceae > JAVBLQ01. The sequence continues at coordinate 12,810 of JAVBLQ010000029.1, forward strand.
AAGCCACCAGCTTCATCAAAAAGCTGTTTGAAGATCATGAAATCTGCCCCGATAATCACTTTTGTTTGCAAAGGAATTCCCTGATTATTGAAGCCGAGTTTTCTTTTTTTATTGAATATAATATATAGTTCACGGGTATAAAAATCAAGATCATAATATGATGGACCCGGTTTCATTTCTTTAGTGAATAGATTACCGCCACAAACTCCTGTCTCAGGATGAGCGATCACATAATCATACAATATTTTAACGGCATTATTAATCAGTATTGTATCCGGATTGAGCAAAAACAGATATTCTCCCCCGGCATGTTTGGCTGCTAAATTATTGGCTCTTCCGAAACCCAAATTTTCTTGGGATGATATTAGTGCAATATCCGGAAAATATTGTCTGATTTTATTGGACGAATCATCCGGTGAACTATTATCTACAACAATGATTTCATAGTTTACATCTTGTGTTTTTTCCCTGATAGACAAAAGACAATCATACAATACATCGAATGAATTATAATTCACAATGATTATACTGACTTGTATATGGGCGGATTCATTCATCGTAAAAAATAACTTGATTGAAGTGTGTTGGTCGTTGTTCTACAGGCAGATATTTGGTATAAGTCCCGTATTGTCTTTTCAAATATTTTTCAGGATCATTGGGTGCGGCATATTTTTTTCCTTCGAATACGATTTTTCCTGTGGGCAATATATAGTCTTGATTATGAACAGGAGAGTTTCCAATGCCATAACCATACATGATGTGTTCCGGCTTTGTTATAAAACAAATCAAACGAGCCAAATAGAGTAAAATTGTCGCTAAAGGCCACATCAATAAAGCAACCGAATACTCATAAAAATATTGAAGAGAGTGAAAAGGCCGGCCCCTTTTAATTCTGCGATAGGCTCTTCCGTAAAAAAAATCAACAATGTTTTTAACCGGTTTATATGTATATTCCTGAGGTACGATATCGATGAATATTCCTTTTTGTTTATATCTTTTGGCAACTTCATCGTGTTCAACGATTTCTGATTTTTTATCTCTTACTTTGGAAAATAATAAATTATAACGCCATTCGTTTGGAGTTTGAACAGACAGGTTTTCAGGCAATTCTTTTTTGAGTATTTTGAGCAGTTTTTTGTAATCTTTGCGCATTAATTCGATATCCAGATCATCGTCCCAAGGGATGAAGCCATCATGTAAAACTGCACCCAACAGAGTTCCGCCACTCAGCCAGTATGTTATTTCATGTTTTTTGCAAATATCATCTACTATATCCAGAATATACAACATCCTCAACTGAATTTTTCTTAATTCAGTTCCAGGGGCATTATATATGGACAAATCTTCCATATCATTTATCTTATTATTTTCCATGTAATAGAAGTTTAGATAATTTTATCCTGATTTGTTTTTTCAGAAAATAATATTGAATCCAACAAAAATCTATCATTGAAAATTGTACAGGCATATGATCAGGAAATATTTTTTTCAATTGTTTTGTACTGATAATTCCGGTTCCGCCAAGATAACCCAGTAAGGGTCGTTTGTATGAATAATTTTTTTTATCTATTTGAAATTGCTGATAAAGATATATTTTTTCTTTGATTAAAACAGAAACATCGTTCAGACAATCCTGAGTAATTTGTAAATCATTGATCCCAATGTTTATCAGGCATTGAGCAGTATATATAAATTTGTATTGTTTAATCGCTCTGATATAAAATTCAACATCTACAAGCCAAATCAAATCAGGATTGAAAAATAAATCTTTGTGATTCCTGAAAATGCAGGTACTGGGGCCTCTGAGAATATTGCCTTTGAAGAGAAACTCAGGTTCTTCAGCTATTTTCCTGGCGACGGAAGGAGTTATAATTCTGGGTTTATCGATTTGATCGCCTTTTACATTCCTGCATGCAGAAAAAGCGATATCGACATCCGGATTTTCATCCAACAAACGAACAAAAGCAGCTAAGCTTTCAGTATCTGCAAACCAATCGTCCTGATGCAAAATTTTAATATATTCTCCCTCTGCTTTACGGATACATTCATTCCAATTTTCGGGAGAACCTAGGTTTTGAGGATTTTTGAAATATCTGATCCGTTTGTCGGTATACGATTGTACTTTTTTCATTACAGCATCATCCGAAGAATCATCTGTAATGATAATTTCAAAATCCGGATAATCCTGTTCCAATGCCGAACAAATGCATCGATTCAATAAATCGATATGTTTATAGGCCGGAATACAGATACTTACCTTTTTCATTTATAAGTAAATAATATTGGGTTGAATGATGCTTAAACTTATTTATCCTGCATTTTTTTGATGATCTGATCTATTATTGAATCATAATTCTGTACAGATCTCCAATAAGATCCGTTGGCACTATGAAACCAACAATCATCTATAAATTCGACATTGGAATCATTATCGTATCCCAATTCTTTCAAGCATATTCTTTTGAATTCAGGGAAAAATAATTTATTTCCGTCTGATTTGGAAAACAAACTCAGACAAAGAGAACTTCCCGTATCATAATAAATATCACCAATTTTACATGGCAAAAAATTTGCTTTTACCTGAGATATAAATGAATATTCAAAAAAGGCCAAACCAGCCCACAAATACCACCGTTCGGCATCTCCGCGCTTATAGCCATAGAAATGTTGATCGCCTATTTTTTCCTTGATACTGATTTTTTTTGTCGGATATATATCATGATCTAAAAAAGCAAAATATTTAGCTTTTCTCGCAGAAACATAATGATAATAGAGCCAATTCAATGCTGCTCCATGAGAATAACTGACATATTTTTTATCTAAATAGCTGCTTTTGGGTAAACGAACATAGGCAACTTTTTCATTTCTGCAAAATTCTTCAATTTCCCGGGATTTTTCCGGATTACTGGAATTATCGGCTATCAAATGAACATAATTTGTATCTGAAATCATCTTCTTAAATGAATAAATATGATGTTTCAGGACATGTAAATTATTGAAAGCAACAGTTATTAAATCTATTTGTTCATTTCCTTCAGGCAAACTGTTTGTATCGCAATTGAAATGAAAACACTGATCAAAAGGAACTTTCAATATTTTATTGACCAGCGAATATATATAAGATAAACGCAATTTTCGAATGAATGTAGGATGTGGGTCACTCGGTCTAAGCTTCATTTTGAAATTCGACTTTTAATTAAAGCAATCAATTCTTTCATAATCACAGAACCTGTGAAATAGGTTATCACGATATAGATCCCAGCCACTAATATTACTTGAGAAATCAATAATAACCATTGATTTTCAACAAAATATTTCAATAGATATCCGCAAAAAACAGCTAATAAAGAAATGCTTAAGTATGGATACAAATCTTTCGTCAATTCTCTCATTTTATAATGAATCAATTTTCCACAGATAATGGATTGAATGATATAATTTATAAAACTAACAATAGTTAAACCTGATATGAGATATAAATAATCTGTTTTCAGAAAAATACATAAAGTTACAATTCCTAAAATAAGGATATTACGAAAAATTTCAAACTTTAAAATAAAAAATGCTTTTCCTTCTATTTTTAATATATGAGAATTCGGATAATTGAGCGAGTAAAAAATTCCTCCAATGGCAAGTATTTGAAGAATAGGAGCTGACTCTATCCATTTTTCTCCTAATAAACAATAAATAGCCGGATAGGCTACCAAAGCTATTCCCAAATAAAAAGGAAATGTAAGAAATGCATTCATCCGCATGATTTTCCGGTAAATACGTTTCAATCTTTCCTTTTGTTCTACAGCAGAAAGCACGGGATAAGTGACTGAATGTACTGTCCCGGCGAGCAAGTCTAAAGCTGTATTATAGAGCCTGTTTGCCTGAGTATAATATCCTGCTTGCCCCATTGTATAACATTTACCGATTATGCTTGGAATGATATGGACAGTTATAGTGTTCAATATATTGCTCAACAAAAGATTAGATCCGAAACCAAATAACCCTCTGAAAGATTCCATTTTAAAACTCCAGGTTGGCCTCCAACTATTGAAAATCCATAAAAAAAGTGATTTGCAAGCGGTAATCGCAACTGTTTGAGCAACAATGGCCCAAGGTCCGAATCCCGTATAAGCCAGGCTCAATGCTACCACATATGAAATGGCAATGGATAGCAAATTCACTTTGGCCATCAATTTATAATTGATTTTCTTCAGTACCTGTGCTGTTTGCACCAAAGCAAATGCATTGAACACAAACGATAAAAACACAAAACGGGAAAGATTGACCAATTTCGGCTCTTCATAATATTGCCCGATGAATGGCGCCGAAAAAAATAATACCAAATATAAAAAAACAGCAACAGATATATTGAAATAAAAGGCTGAATTATAATCATCCTGATTGGTATCTTTTTTTCTTATCAATGCCGTCATAAATCCACTATCCTGAAAAGCATTGGCCAAATAAGTAAAAATAGACAATACGCCTGCAAGCCCGTAATCTGTATCCAACAACCTGCGAGCCATCAATACTCCGCAAACAAAAACCAGAACTTGTTGCAGGGTTTTATCCAAACCACTCCATGCAAAACCAGATATTGTCTTGTCTTTCAACGATTTTTCCATCCCAACATACCTTTTGTTACATTATAGCGGAATTGAATCAGTTTCTCACCTTTACCATATTGAAATTGTATAAGAAAAAGAAAAAAGAAAATGATTGTCGCACACCATTTTTTTCCTTCAGAAAAAATAAGCCGTTTATAATAAGCTGATTTCGACAATGACAATGTTCTTATTCTTTCACTTGTTCCGATTGAATAAGAAAGCTTTTTCAGGTATTCTTCTGTTAATTTTGTTTCAGGAATGATGTGATAAATTCCGGCTTGTGGAACATACCAAACTCTTCTTCCGGCAGAAAAAAGACGATTGAACAAATCTTTTTCTTCGGCGCCGATCAAACCGGAACCTTTTCTTCCCAGTTCAGGATTGAACATTCCGAATGTTTCGAAAACAGATTTTCCATAGCAGGCATTTCCTCCTCCCGGGAATTTTTCATTTTTAAATGGCTTTGTTTTTTCTCCGTTATACAAATAGCCTGTCAACAATGCTTTTGTATAGTGGGAAAGCCAAACCGGAGGAATTACCTCATAGTAAGGAATGATAGGTCCTCCCGCTGCAATTTCTTCCGGATGAGTATTGAAAAAATCATCATATGATTGCAAATACTTAGGAAAGACTGTCGCATCATCGTCCACATAAACCAACAGCTCCCCCTTGCTTTCCTGGATTCCACGGTTGCGGGCATGAGAAAGTCCCTGTGCTTTTTCCACACAATAATGGAAATGAACATCCGGATATTTTTCCTGAAATTCCCGGCAAATATTTTCCGTCTTATCCGTAGAATTATTATTGACCAGTACTATCTCGTATTTTTCTTTAGGATATTCCTGTCGGGCAATACTTTCTAATACCTGGAAAATATATTTTTCTCTGTTATATGTGCAAATGATGATTGAAAAACGAAATGTCTGCATTGATAATGAGTTTAAGGTTGAATTAATTAAACTTTAAACCTTCAACATTAAGAAAATTATTACTTACTTTGATTAACTTCAGATTTTTCATGTGATAAACAATCACATTATCATCATCAAATCTTTTATAAGCAAATCCCCACTGTGTTTTACTCTTAGTATCTTTATATACATACAGCAAACAACCTCCGTCTTGACCCAATTCTTTATATGGAGATGGCCTGTGCAAAAGAATTCCTCCAAGAATGGATTTTAAAATCTTCTTTTCAAAAGCCCTCTCTTGAGAGGTTATTCCTTCTTTAATGAGATAATTAATGTAATTATCTATAAGACTATATACGTTTTGGCTTATAATTATCATGAATTAGGTATCAATCTTCTTATTGCTTCATCTATCCTGTCTGAAAACTCTTCAAGAGTAATACCATTGCATGCTTTTACCGCTTCTTCAAAGCTCATTTGAGGTTTCAATGAAGGACTTTCCTCACAAACCATGCCCGGAAGATTTGTAAAATACTCCAATGCTTGTTCTGTAATATATATTTCTTCCATTTTGTACCTAATTTTAAGAAACTGTTTTAAATCTTAATTTGTAACAACGTTACTTTTTGTTTTTCTAAGCAACAATAAAATTGAGCCCAATAACGCCAATATCAAAATACCCGACATAATCGAAGCGATTGTTCCCGCTGTATTAACTGCATCCGGTTCAAAAATAAATTCTATTTTATGCTCGCCGGTAGGAATTACAATACTCCGCAATATCCAATCAACCCTGCTGATCGGAACTTGTTTTCCATCAATAAACGCTTTCCAACCATATTGATAATAAATTTCGGAAAATACAGCCAATCCTTCTTTTTGAGAGGAGGATTTATATTCCAGTTTATCAGGAGCATAAGTCAGCAATTCTATTTTTGCAGTAGAATCCGGTACAATTTGCAAATTATTCAGATTATCTGCAAAACGTTTATCTACAACTGCTTGTTTTTTAGGATCCAACATTTGGAAAGAAGCCATTTCGGCATCGGCATTTTCTACTAATTTATAAGAATCGACAAACCATGCATTGCCATAATGATATGGATTTTCAATAGGAGGCTGACCCGGATTATAGATAATATACTTGGTATTCAGCATATTCAATGTTCGGCATTGCGGCATAAAATTCAATAGGCTATCCAATGATTGTGTTTCGGAAAGCACCTTGATAATTCCGTTTATTTCTCCTGACAACCGGTAATCTATCAATTCCTGATAACGCTCCAGTTTTGCAGCATGATAACCTCCAATAGATTTATGATAATAGGATGTATTGGTTTCCTGAAACGGATTATTCAAATTCAATACCCTGTATGAAGGAGATTTATCTTTTAAGATTTCATCATCGGCAATAGATTTTTTGAAATTCTGATCCTGATAGGTTCTTTTGGGAACAAAACTTTTGTTATTTAAATATCGTTTATCTATCTGCCATAAATCAACCAAAGTCAAAACAACAAGTCCGGAAATAATCCAGATTCCTACTTTCTTCTTATCTTTTGCAGTGATAAAAATAAATAATAAAGCAGCAGCAAGCAATACAAATATCAATGATCTCAACGCATCAGCTTGTAACAAATCTTGTCTGTCTTGTAATAAGGCGCTGTAGTACCAATCCGGCATTCCATATTGACCATCCAATGAAGATTGGAAATTAAGAAATGTACCCGGCATAATCCAGAAAATCAAACAAAGTCCACCCACAATTCCGGTTGAATAGATCAATGCTTTTTTAAACTTCTCAGTATTAACATCTCCAACCAATAATTCTTTCAAAGCCATACAACCCAACAATGGAAAGATAAACGCCGGAATAACCAAAGCCATTGAAACTGTACGGAATTTATTATAGTAAGGCAAATGATAAAATATGAAATCATTGAAAGCCTCAAAGTTTTTTCCCCATGATAAGAAAATAAAAAAGACACTCGCCCCCAATAACCACCATTTATATGATCTGGGAATAATGAAAAGCGACAAAATAAATAAGAAACAAATGATTGCTCCAAAATAAACGGGTCCTTCTGTAAACAATTGATCTCCCCAATAAGTGTAACTCTGTATCTCATTTCCTACCTGAGCTCCTTTACTTCTTAACTCCTTGTATAAATGCGAATCGCTTCCCAAAACACCACCGGATTCTCCTCCCATAAAATTAGGAATCAGTAAAGTAAATGTTTCTGCTTTTCCATAACTCCATTCGAAAGCATAATCTTTATCCAGTCCTCCGCTTTGTTTGGATTTGGAATTATCTTTAGGAGTTAGTTCCGATTTTCCACGGGTACTCTCCTTCCCCATCTCATAATTCACATAAAAACTTGCAGCATTGGAACCTACACCCAATATTAGTGCAATAGCCAGTATTCCTACTGCAATACCCAGATCTTTATATTTTTTTTGTAATATAAAATGAATGCAATATCCAATTGAGATAATCACACACAACAAAGCTGTATAATATGTAATCTGAAGATGATTGGACGAAATCTGAAAGGCCAGACCCAAACCGAAAAGTATCAAGCCAAACAAATATTTCCTTTGAAAAGCAGATATTAAACCCGCCAGAATCAATGGCACATATGCCAATGCCCATATTTTAGTCACATGCCCCGCATGGATAATAATCAGATTATAGGACGAAAATGCGACACCGATCGCCCCAAATATCGCCGTCGGGATATTAGCCCCCAATATTAAAAAAAGAATATATGATGTGATCAATAAAATAAAAATAGCACTCCCCTCTCTTGGTGGAATTTTATTGAAAACATTAGTTTTAATCCAATCTACAACATTTCCACCCTGTGTGTTTCCTGTAATCTGATAAGAAGGCATTCCTGAAAACATCGAACCCGTCCAACCTGACGGTTTTCCGTATTCGACCAATTCCTGAGCCATTCCTTTGTATCTGACAATATCTCCCTGAGGCAATACTTTTCCTTCAAAAACAGGAAGAAAATAGATGGCAACTACAATGTAAAACAAGACAATAACGCCTCCGTGCGGCAGTATAGACTTAAAAATGGATGATAATTTATTCATTCGTTCAGAAGTTTGTAAACTTTAAAAACCACATTTAAAGGGCAAATTTAATAATTTTTTGAATCACTTTATTGTAAATCAACGTAAAAAGTTGAAGGTTGAAAATTGATTGAACATTAAGAAGCTGTCTATATTTTTAAGATTGTGAACATTATGAATATTTTAAACCTTAAATCTTAAACTTTCAACAAAAATTGTATCTTTGCAATTTCAACCAATAATTTTATCTCATGAGACTATTATTGCTAAGCAATTCCACCAATCCGGGAGAAGCCTATTTAGATTATCCGAAACATGCAATTAAAGATTTTTTAGGTGAAAAACCGGTGAAAGTCCTCTTTATTCCTTATGCCGCAGTAACTTTCAGTTTTGATGAATATGAAGCAAAAGTCTCTGCCCGATTCCAGGAAATCGGACACCAGATTGTTAGTATCCATCACTTTAAAGACCCGGCAAAAGCAATCGAAGAAGCAGAAGCAATCGCTATTGGCGGAGGTAACACATGGAAATTGGTACGACTTTTGCAGGAGTATGATTTGATGTCGCCCATCAGAGATAAAGTTATGGATGGAACGCCATATATCGGCTGGAGTGCTGGCAGCAATGTTGCTTGTCCCACAATGAGAACAACCAACGACATGCCTATCATTCAGCCATATAGCTTTGACACGTTAAGTTTGATACCTTTTCAGATAAATCCCCACTTCACGGATTTTCATCCTGCAGGGCACGGAGGAGAAACCAGAGAAGACAGAATCATGGAATTCTTGGAATTAGATCCGGATATGTATGTTGTAGGATTAAGAGAAGGAACAATGCTAAGAAGAGAAGAAGACAAATTACAATTAATCGGAGAAAAAACAGCCCGGATCTTTAAACAAAGAAGAAAACCGGAAGAACTAAGTTCAGATCATGATCTTTCATTCTTACTTGAAGCATAAGAGTTACGAGTTACAAGTAAACAAAATTGTAACATATGTAACCTGTAACTTGTAACCCATAACTATATGTATAAAAGCTTTTTCAAAAGAGTTTTAGATATATGTGTTGCTTTTTTTAGCTTAGTTTTGTTATTTCCTTTTTTAGTAACATTGACTATAGTACTAACTATTCTATATAAAGGAAATCCTTTTTTCTTTCAAACCAGACCAGGAAAAAATGGTAAATGTTTCAATATCATTAAATTCCGAACCATGAACAGAAAAAGAGACGAATGGGGAACCTTATTACCGGATTCGGAAAGGATGATTCCAATCGGAAACTGGTTAAGAAAGAATTCGATTGATGAATTACCTCAACTTGTCAACATACTAACGGGAACGATGAGCCTGATAGGCCCTCGCCCTCTATTAGTTGAATATTTGCCGGTTTATTCGGAAGAACAAAAAAAAAGACATGATGTGAGGCCGGGAATTACCGGATGGGCCCAGGTTAATGGACGCAATGCCATCACTTGGTCCGAAAAATTTGAATACGATATTTGGTATGTAAACCATTTATCTTTCAAATTAGACACAAAAATTTTTTTTTTAACCATCAAAAAAATATTTGACAAAGAGGGAATTAACAACTCTGAAAATGTAACAATGCCTAAGTTCAACGGCCATAATTAACAGATGAATAAAAAACGAATTTGGCTTTCACTTGCTCAGCCGGGAGGAAAAGAAATGGATTTCGTTCAGTCAGTATTCAATGAAAATTGGATTACTGCAGGAGGGCCTTTCGTTGACACATTTGAAAAAGAACTTCAAACATTCTTGCATACAAAAAAGGAAATTGTCGGACTAAACTCCGGCACCTCCGCCATTCACCTGGCGTTGATTCAACTTGGCATCAGACAAGGAGATGAAGTGATTTGTCAAAGTCTGACATTTGTAGCAACAGTCAATCCTATAAGATATTTGGGAGCTAATCCTGTGTTTGTTGATAGTGAAAAAGATACCTGGAACATGTGTCCGGTTTGTCTTGAAGAAACTATCCTGTCAAGAAAAAAAATAACAGGTATTAAACCAAAGGCCATTATTTTTGTCGATTTATATGGCATGCCGGCAAAAATAAAAGAAATAAAGGACATCGCCCAAAAATATGAAATCCCATTGATAGAAGATGCTGCTGAAGCCTTAGGATCTATCTATGAGAATGATTATTGTGGCAATTTTGGCGACTATGCGATACTTTCTTTCAACGGAAACAAAATAATTACAACATCTGCCGGAGGCGCTTTAATTTGTCCGTCAACAATAATAGCAAAAGAAATAAAAAATTTATCATCGCAAGCACGAGATGAAGCACCTCATTATCAACATTCTAAAATAGGATTTAATTATAGAATGAGTAATGTATGTGCAGCCATCGGATCTGGACAAATGATTGTATTAAACGATTTTATAAAGAAAAGGAGACATATTCATCATATTTATGTTAATGAATTGCATTCAATCAAAGAAATAGAATTTCAAACGGAATCACCCGGAAGTCTATCCAATCGTTGGCTCACGTGCATTTTATTACCATCTTATGAAGAAAGAGAAAAAATCCGTTTAGCTTTAGACGCTGAAAATATAGAAAGCCGTCCGGTATGGAAACCTATGCAATTACAACCCGTTTTTGCTGAATTTCCTTACTATGGGAAAGGAATTTCAGACGATCTATTTGAAAGAGGTTTATGCCTTCCATCAGGTTCCGGATTAGACGATGAAGATATTATGAGAGTTTGTAATATTATAAAAAAAACAATCAAATCGGTGTAAATTGTTTAATGTTAAAAGTTTGATATTTAACTTTTTAATATTCAACTTTCAACATTAAACCTTAATCAATTACATAAATGAATAAAGATTCTAAAATTTATGTGGCAGGCCACTTGGGACTAGTTGGTTCTGCTATATTAAAAAATCTAAGAGATAAAGGATATTCAAATTTTGTCTTACGATCAATAAATGAGTTAAATCTTATTGATCCTCACGCAGTAATGGAATTTTTTGAGCAAGAAAAACCGGAGTATGTTTTTCTCGCAGCTGCCAAAGTGGGAGGAATCGTAGCCAATAACACCTATAGAGCAGATTTTATTTATCAGAATCTGATGATTCAAAATAATGTGATCCACGCTGCTTATGTTCACAACGTAAAAAAATTACTTTTTCTGGGAAGTACATGTATCTATCCCAAAGAGGCTCCACAACCGATGCCTGAAGATTGTTTGTTGACATCTCCACTTGAATATACAAACGAACCTTATGCAATAGCAAAAATTGCCGGCATCAAAATGTGCGAAAGCTATAATATACAATATGGGACAAATTTTATTTCCATCATGCCGACCAACCTATATGGTCCCAATGATAATTTTGATTTGGAAAAATCACATGTTCTCCCTGCATTACTAAGAAAAATATATTTAGGGAAAAATTTAATCAACAACAATTGGGAAAAAATCAAAGCCGATCTGAATTGCCGTCCTATAGAAGGAATCAATGGCAACGCCCCTGTTGATCAAATCGAAAATATCCTGGCAAAATATGGAGTAACCACAAATAAAATTGAAATCTGGGGTACTGGTCTTCCAATGAGAGAATTCCTTTGGAGCGAAGAAATGGCGGATGCTTCTGTGTTTGTCATGGAAAATGTTGATTTCAAATATCTTATGCCAAAAAATAAAGAAATAAAAAATACTCATATAAACATTGGTACGGGAAAAGAAATATCTATCAAAGATTTAGCAAAAACAATCGCTCAAACTATCGGTTATGAAGGCGAGCTGTATTTCAATCCTGAAAAGCCGGACGGGACAATGAGAAAACTAACTGATGTTTCCAAACTTCACTCTCTGGGATGGCATCATCAGGTTGATATTCAACAAGGAGTTCAAAAACTATACGATTGGTATCTATCATCATTAATTCTTTAATAACATAAATAAAAATGGGAAAAGTAGCTTTAGTAACTGGTATAACAGGACAAGACGGCGCATATCTGACAGAATATTTAATAAAAAAAGGATACATGGTGCATGGTATCAAAAGAAGATCGTCTATGTTCAACACAGAAAGAATAGATCATCTGTATCAGGACCCTCATGTAGAAAACAGAAACTTAATTCTTCATTATGGAGATCTGACTGACTCTATGAACCTTACACGGATCATTGGTGAAGTGCAACCGGATGAAATTTATAATCTGGCTGCTATGAGTCATGTCAAAGTAAGTTTCGATACTCCTGAATATACTGCCAATGCTGACGGGATAGGAACTTTACGAATTCTGGAAGCTGTTCGTTTATTGGGATTGACCAAGAAAAGTCGCATCTATCAGGCATCTACTTCCGAGTTGTACGGTTTGGTACAGGAAGTGCCACAAAAGGAAACAACTCCTTTCTATCCGAGAAGTCCTTATGCTGTGGCAAAGCTTTATGCTTATTGGATAACTGTCAATTACAGAGAAGCCTACAATATGCATGCCAGTAACGGCATTCTTTTTAATCATGAATCTCCTTTGCGTGGCGAAACATTCGTTACAAGAAAAGTAACAAGAGCTATTTCCCGTATTGCTTTAGGCATGCAGAATAAGTTATTCATGGGAAACCTTTCCAGTAAAAGAGACTGGGGACATGCAAAAGATTATATCAAAGCAATGTACCTCATCCTGCAACAAGACGAGCCGGACGATTATGTTATTTCAACCGGAATCACCACCTCTATTCGTGATTTTATTTCCATGGCTTTTACTGAAATCGGAGTAGATGTGGAATTCAAAAACACCGGAGTTGATGAAATAGCCATCATTAGAGATATTAATGAAGTTATTTTTACAGAAAAGATAGGTCAGGAATACTATGAAGCCTTCAAAAAACGAATTGGAGAAATTGTGGTTGGAATTGACAGTCAATATTTTAGACCCACAGAAGTTGACTTATTAATCGGTGATTCATCAAAAGCCAGAACAAAGCTGAATTGGGAGCCCAAATACAAGCTTCCCGATTTAGTACAAGATATGATGCAAAGTGATGTTAAATTAATGAAAAAAGAAGCACATTTACAGTCAGGAGGCTATAGAATTTTAAATTATTTTGAATAAGATTCTGCCTGTATTTGGATTAATTGAAAAATAATTCATATCTTTGAACCCGATATTGTGTGTTATATTTAGAAAAATAATTGTGAATATTATCTAATTTTAAATTGATTCAATATGAAAACAAAGTTAACACTTTTAAGCTTGCTTTTAAGTTTTACTACATTCACTTTCGCACAGGAAGTTTATGAAAGCCAACAAGCAGGTTACAAAACACCTTTCAAGCATAACAGTGCCGGTAGTAATTGGTTCATTCAATTAGGTGCTGGTGCTCAGTATTTAGTGGCAGAAGGCTTCGAAGATAACTTCTTCACTTCAGATGGGATTACGCTGGCTCCTACTTTTGCTGTTGGTAAATGGTTTACTCCCACTCTAGGATTCAGATTAAAAGGAGAAGGTGGTGATCTTCACAGTTTCCTTTCTTACACAAAGAAATCATTCATGCAAAAAGATCGTTATTATGACGGACATGTTGACGCTCTATGGAATGTTTCCAATTATTGGGGAAAATACAACTCAAAAAAAGTATTTAGCTTCATCCCATATCTTGGAGCTGGTATGTACTATCGTGAAGAAGGTGCAAAAAACAATCAAATACCAGGCATGCCATACATGGGAACAAGTTCAGCAACTTTCAGACAAGACAACGATGCAAAAACTGGTTTATCTCTCCATGCAGGTCTTCTCTTCCAGTTCCGTTTGAGCGACCATGTAGGACTTCACCTTGACATTGCAGGTTTATTGGCTGACGATTATTTCAACAGAGTTATCGGAGATCTTCGTTATGAAGGAGTTGCTTCTGTAACAGGAGGTTTAACATTTAACCTGGGAAAAACTTCCTTCGAACCAGCTGAAGGAACAGATATGGCTTTGATCAATGATTTGAACAACAGAATCAATGCTCTTCGTGGAGAAAGAGATGCTTTGGCTGCTCAACTTCCATGTAAAAAATGTCCAACAGTTGAAACACCCAAACCATGTCCTCCAGTTGACACAGATGTTGCATACGTACCAAACGTTGTTCGTTTCCGCTTGAATAGTTCTGTAATAGATGAAGATCAAAAAGTTAGTATTTTCAATACTGCTGCATTCATGAAAAATTCAGGAGAAAAAATCAGAGTTATCGGTTATGCTGATAAAGGTACTGGTACAAATTCTATCAACATGAAACTTTCTGAACAACGCGCTAAAGCTGTTGCTAAAGAATTGATGAACACTTATAAAATACCTTCTGACAGAATCATCGTTGAATGGAAAGGTTCTAACGAACAACCATACAAAGAAAATAACTGGAACAGGGTTGTAATTATGAGCGCTCAGGATAAATAATCAATCTATCCGGATATAAAAAAAGCTCCTTAGGTTTTTAAGGAGCTTTTTTTGTATTCTAACTAAAATTTATATATTTGTATCACACAACTTTTACTATAGTTTAACCACCATCTATCATAAATAATGGAACGAAAAAGCGGATATGGTTTTTTAATAAAATGGTTTTTAATGATTATAGACTTATTTATAATAAACCTGACTTTCTATCTGGTATGTTTATTGATTCCCACAGTCTATAGCCAGGATTTTTTTCTTCACTTAAGATTATCTTATTTATTGCTCAATACTTGTTATTTCTTATCTATTACAATAGTTCCTCTAAAAATACAAGATGCAATATTACATATTGACAAAGTTGTCCAAAGATCATTGTCTGTCATAAGTCTTCATCTCCTTTTGTTTGTTACATCTTTGATATTCCTTAATTTTCAACCATCTATAATATTTTTGGGAGTATTCTATTTTATTTTATTTGTAGTATTTAGTGCATGGAGAATTTGTGCACGTTTAGTCATAAAAAAATACAGGGACAAAGGCCATAACTATAAAAATGTAATTATCATTGGCGCTGACAAAGTAGGTATCGAATTGTACAAAAAGCTAAAAACCAGTACCGATTACGGACTAAAAGTTATCGGAATATTTGATGATAATACCCTTTTTAAAGATACCTTATCAAATTATTTGGGAAAAATATCCGATTTAGATAAATATCTATCTGAAAATCCTGTTGACGAACTATATTATACACTTCCGGTTTCAGAAAAAAACACTTTGTTTGAAGCGCTGAATGCTACAGAAAAACATTTGGTTATATTTTATATTGTACCCGGATTTTATTCGTATCTCAAAAAAAGAATGTCTTTAAATTATATCGATTCAATTCCTATCATGAGATTCAAACCCGAACCATTGGAATATGCTCACCACCGGTTGTTCAAAAGAATCTTTGACATCATTGTCTCATCTATCTTTTTAACAACTATATATCCTATAACACATTTTATCATAGGACTCTTCATTAAGGTATCTTCTCCAGGTCCAGTTATTTTCAAACAGCTGAGGACAGGTCTGTATGGCAATGATTTTTATTGTTATAAATTCCGTTCTATGCGTATGAATGATGATGCAGACAAGATTCAAGCAAAAAAAGATGACCCTCGGAAAACTAAAGTAGGAGAATTTTTACGCAAATACAATCTGGATGAATTTCCTCAATTCTATAATGTGTTGAAAGGAGATATGAGCATTGTCGGCCCACGCCCTCATATGTTATTGCACACCGAAATGTACTCTCAAATGATAGATCAATATATGATACGGCATTTAGTTAAGCCGGGGATTACAGGTTGGGCACAAGTAACAGGATGCAGAGGTGAGACTCAAACAGTAGAGGAAATGGAAGAACGGATAAAAAGAGATGTTTGGTACATCGAGAACTGTTCATTCTTACTGGATCTAAAAATATTATTTTTGACGGTTTTCAATATGTTCAAAGGTGAAAAGAAAGCTTATTAATCTTCTATGAATTTTCAGGCTTTGACATTAAACGATGCTGATGCATGGAAAAATATCCTCTCAAAAGTTGAGTTATATGATATGTATCACACTCCTGCTTACCATTCAACAGATAATTCCGGAGAACCCAGATTGCTCGTTTTTGAGGAAAATAATAAAGTAATGGCTTTGCCATTAATAATCAGAAATATTCCGGAAACAAATCTGAAAGATGCTACTTCTGTTTATGGATATGCAGGTTGGATACGCTCCTCAAATACCTACTTTCCAGAGGTTAACGAAGTCATGAAGGATTATTTTATTAAGGAAAATATCATCAGTGCATTTTCCAGATTACATCCTTTAATACCGGATTCCGATCAATTTTCAATTGGGAATGTTGTCACAGTTCAGAATACTACAGCCATTGATCTCACATTGACTCCCGAACAACAGTTCAATTTTTATAGTGAATCAGTCAGAAGATCTATAAAAAAGTCAGAAAAAAGAAACTTGAATGTCAGGATGGCAAAAACGATGGATGATCTCAATACTTTCATTCATATCTACAAAGCATCCATGTCCAGGCTAAAAGCAAATTTATTTTACTATTTCTCAGAAGAATATTTTGAAAAAATATGGAAAAATTCTGATTTCAACTGTTACATATTTATAGCAGATATGGAAAACCAAGCCGTTGGAGCCGGAATGTTCACTGAATGTAACAACATCATGCAATATCACTTGGGAGGAGTCGACCCTGAGTACATACATCTTTCTCCACTGAAAAATATCATTGACAAAGCCCGTTTGCATGCAAATGAAAGAGGATTGAATATCCTCCATTTAGGAGGAGGACATGGTGGACATGATGATAGCTTATACACATTCAAATCACGAATGACCACATTACGATTTCATTTTAAGGTTTGGAAATGGATTGTCAATCAAAAATATTACGACGAACTATCTTACAACAAAGGTGATTCCGATTATTTCCCATTATACCGAAAAGAAAATTAATTTTGTATCTTTGCAGGTTCATGGGAAGAATATTAGCTATAGATTACGGACGAAAAAGAACCGGGATTGCAGTCAGCGATCCTCTCCAGATAATAGCGGGAGGACTCATCTCCCTACATGGAAAAGATGTTGTAAACTTCATTAAGGAATACATCCAAAAAGAACATGTAGATTTGTTTTTATTAGGAGAACCCCGGCAAATGAATAATCAGCCATCCGAAAATATGCAATGGGTAGAGCAGTTTCGAAAACATCTGGAAAGAGAAATTCCTCAGATTCCTATTAAAATGGTTGATGAACGATTTACTTCTGTATTGGCACATAAAACCATTTCAGAAGCCGGCATGTCGAAAAAAATGAAAAAAGATAAAGGAATTGTTGATGAATTAAGCGCAACAATCATGTTACAAACATACTTAGAAACAATAACAAACATATGATATTACCTATTTATTTATATGGTCAACCTGTACTCAGAAAAGTTACACAAGATATAACCCCTGGTTATCCGGAAGTACAAACATTAATCAATAACATGTTTGAAACCATGTATAACGCGGATGGTATCGGACTTGCCGCTCCACAAATCGGACTGGATATCAGAATATTAGTCATTGATCTTGAGCCTTTGGCCGAGAATGACGAATCATTCAAGAATTTTAAGAAAGTAATGATAAATGCTCATATCATTAGCGCTGAAGGAGAAGAAGTTGCCATGGAAGAAGGTTGCCTTTCCCTCCCCGGTATTCATGAAAATGTATATCGCAAAAATAAAATTCATGTCAAATACCTTGATGAAAATTTCCAGGAACATGATGAAGTTTATGAAGGATATATCGCCCGTGTGATGCAACATGAAATCGACCATTTAGATGGCAAGATGTTTGTTGATTATTTATCCGGCATAAGAAAACAAATGGTAAAATCCAAACTGAATAACCTGATAAAAGGTAATGTCAGATGCACCTACAAAGTAAAAGCTGTTGGAAAATAACTAAAAAAAATTACTTATTTTTGTCTCCGGTCACAATATGTAATCAATGAAAAAAGTCCTGTTTCTTTTTATAACTTTTATATTGGTTTTCAAGGTTAATGCACAAATCAATACCGACAAAGTGTTGAGGATTGCCCGGAATGCTTTATATTTTGAAGATTATGTATTGTCTATCCAATACTTCAATCAAGTAATAAAAGCCAAGCCCTATCTTGCTGAACCTTATTTTTTCAGAGCAATAGCCAAATATAACCTGGATGATTTCAAAGGTGCGGAAGAAGATATCACTTTATGCATTGAAAGAAATCCTTTTTTGGTACAAGCCTATCAATGTAGAGGCGCAGCACGGCAAAATATGGAAAATTATGTCGGTGCAATCGAAGATTATAATAAAGGACTAGAATTTAAACCCGAAGACAGGCAACTGCTGATTAACAAAGCAATTGCCGATATCCAATTAAAAAAATATGATGATGCGGAGAAAGATATCAGTCTGTTAATGAAATATCATCCGGCATATACTCCTGCATACATTACACGCGGAGGTCTTTATCTGGAAAAAGGAGATACCACCAAAGCGATGGAAGATTTTAACACTTCCATCAAAATGGATAAATACTTCGGACCTTCTTATGCTCAAAGAGGCTTATTAAAATTTCAGACACACGATTTACAAGGAGCTTTGGCTGATATGAACGAAGCCATTCGTTTAGAACCCAAACAAGCAGGATACTATATCAACCGTGGATTAGTACGTTACCATTTGGAAGACCTGAGAGGCGCCATGTCTGATTACGATATTGTAGCATCTATGGAACCCAACAATCTGATCGCCCGGTTCAATCGCGGATTATTACGTTCACAAGTGGGCGATAATAACAGAGCTATCGAAGATTTTGATGTCGTGATTTCTCAGGAACCGGACAATTATCAGGCCATATATAACAGGGCTCTTCTTCGGGAAGAAACCGGTGATTATAAAGGAGCTATAAAAGATTTCACCTCAGTAATAGACGAATATCCCAACTTTATACCAGGCTATTATGCCAGAGCCGAAGTCAAGAAAAAAATGAAAGACAACCGCGGCGCAGAAATCGATTATTGGGAAGCATACAAACTTAACGAAAAAGCCGCCAGCGAAAAAGCGAAGGGAAATAAAGTCAACGGAAAAGGTTCGAGTTCAGATAAAACCAGAGAACAATCAGACAAAAATATTGATAAATTCAACAAACTTGTTGTTTACGATAAAGAAGAACAGGAAAAATCCAAATATAATAATGAGTTGAGAGGCCGTGTACAAGATAAGCAGGTAAAAGTTGATCTTGAGCCACTGTTCGCTATCTCCTACTATCAAAAAGTTGAAGATTTGGATAATTCCACAACACGTTTCAACAAAATACTGGATGAATACAATAAAACCTCCGGAAACAAAATCAAATTGATCATTACCAATTCGGAAACAGCATTAACAGATGAACAGGCTACTTTTCATTTTTCATCTATCGATGAAGATTCGAAAAAAATTGAACACAATCCGTCGGATGCTAAAACATATTTCAACCGTGGTACGGACTTCATGGTGTTGCGTGATTTTGCCTCTGCAATAGAAGATTATAACAAAGCTATTTATTACAATCCGAATTTCACATTGGCTTATTTCAACAGAGCCGTTGTCCGGTATAAACAACTGGAAACAAAAGATTACACAGATGATGAATCTTTGAAAACAGAAACAACTCCCAGTATCAGCTTTAGTATCGGAACAAAAGGAAAAAGTATCACACCTTCAGATCCAAAATCTGTTGCCCCAGCCAAAGACGATAGCCGGAGTTACGAATACGAATTGATCATGCGCGATTATAATATGGCAATAAAAACAGATCCCGATTTCGTATATGCTTATTTCAATCGCGGAAATTTATACTGTTTGCAAAAAGATTTCAAATCCGCAGTATTGGATTACAACGAAGCCATAAAACTAAATCCGGAATTCGGAGAAGCCTACTTCAACAGAGGCCTGACACGCTTATATCTCGGAGATACCGAACGTGGAGTTGCAGATATGAGTAAAGCCGGAGAATTAGGCATTATAAATGCTTATAGTATCATCAAACGAATGGGAACCGATTAAAAAAAATTATATCTTTGCAAATTAAATGCTGAAAAATAAAAAACAATGATAAAAATTACATTTCCCGATAATTCCGTACGCGAATACCCCAAAGGAACTACTCCCATGCAAATTGCAGAGAGTATCAGTTCCAGACTGGCACAAGACGTTTTGTCTGCCGGTGTGAACGGACAAATCTGGGATCTATCCCGCCCTATTAACGAAGATGCTTCTGTAAAACTATATAAATGGGAAGATCCTGAAGGCAAATACACTTTCTGGCATTCGTCAGCACACCTGATGGCAGAAGCTTTGCAAGAGTTATACCCCAACACAAAATTCGGTATCGGACCTCCTATCGAAAATGGTTTTTATTATGATGTAGATCCGGGTGATGGCGTTGCTATCAAGGATGCGGATTTTGTTGCCATTGAAGCAAAAATGTACGAACTGATCAATAAAAAAGAAGAAATCAAACGTACAAACATTTCCAAAGAAGATGCTTTGGCATTTTTCGGAGCAAAACACGATCAATATAAGACAGAACTTATCTCCGAGTTGGAAGATGGAACTATTACCACTTATACTCAAGGAGGTTTCACTGATTTATGTCGTGGGCCTCACATTCCCAATACATCTTACATTAAAGCAGTAAAAATTTTAAGTGTAGCGGGAGCATATTGGAGAGGCGATGAAAAACGTCCGCAACTCACTCGTTTATATGCCATTACTTTTCCAAAGAAAAAGTTATTGGATGAATATCTTATCTTACTCGAAGAAGCAAAAAAACGCGACCACCGCAAAATCGGGAAAGAACTGGAACTCTTTGCTTTCTCTCAAAACGTGGGTCAAGGTCTGCCGCTTTGGTTACCCAAAGGGACACAATTAAGGTTACAATTGGAAGATTTTCTTAAAAGAATCCAAAAAAGGTTCGGCTATCAACAAGTAATGACTCCTCACATTGGAAATAAATTGTTGTATGTAACTTCCGGTCACTACGCAAAATATGGGAAAGATTCATTTCAACCGATACATACACCGGAAGAAGGAGAGGAATTCTTATTGAAACCAATGAACTGTCCTCACCACTGCGAAATTTATAAAACAGCCCCACGCTCATACAAAGATTTACCTTTGCGCTTTGCAGAATTCGGAACTGTATATCGTTACGAACAAAGTGGTGAATTACACGGTTTAACCCGCGTAAGAGGATTTACTCAGGATGACGCCCACATTTTCTGCACGCAAGACCAGGTGAAAGAAGAATTTGTAAAGGTAATGGATATCATTCAAATCATCTTCAAAGCACTGGATTTCAAGGAATACGAAGCTCAAATCTCATTGAGAGACATCAATAATAAAGAAAAATACATTGGTTCCGAAGAAAACTGGAACAAAGCAGAAGCTGCCATTATCGAAGTTTGCCAGGAAAAAGGCATGAACGCCCGCATTGAATACGGTGAAGCTGCATTTTACGGACCCAAGCTGGACTTTATGGTCAAAGATGCATTGGGAAGACGTTGGCAGTTGGGGACTATCCAGGTCGATTACAACCTTCCGGAACGATTTGCTTTGGAATATACCGGAGCTGACAATCAAAAACATCGTCCGGTAATGATTCACCGCGCACCATTCGGCTCTATGGAACGCTTTGTTGCTGTATTAATTGAACACACAGCAGGAAAATTCCCTCTTTGGTTAACACCTGATCAAGCAGTTATACTTCCTATCAGTGAAAAATATAACGACTTTGCACATGAAGTTGCACGTGAATTAACAATAAATAACATTCGCGTACAAGTCGATGACAGAAATGAAAAAATTGGCCGGAAAATCAGGGATAATGAGCTGAAGAGAATTCCTTATATGCTGATTGTAGGAGAAAAAGAAGAAGAAAATAAAGAAATTTCGATAAGAAAACAAGGAGAAGGTGATAAAGGTTCAATGAAAATTATTACCTTTGCCGCGTTTTTGAATGAAGAAGTAGAAAAACAAATGAATAATTGGCAATGAAAATAGCTACAGCTTACTGGTTACAAGTTACGAACGCAACTTTACTTGTAACCAATAACTTGTAACTGGTAACTAAAATAAAAGGAGGAATATTAATAATTATTGAATGAGGAATGATAAACTGAAGGATCAATACAGAGTAAATCACAAGATCCATGTTAAAGAAGTTCGTTTAGTAGGTGATAACGTAGAACAAGGAGTTTTCCCAATAGCCGAAGCATTGAAGATGGCTGAAAACCTTGGTCTTGACTTGATAGAAATATCACCTAACGCTGTCCCCCCGGTTTGTAGAGTTGCTGATTACCAAAAATTTTTATACCAACAGAAAAAACGACAAAAAGAACAAAAAGCAAAATCTGTTAAGATTGTTGTAAAAGAAATTCGTTTCGGCCCTCAGACAGATGATCATGACTATAATTTTAAATTGAAACACGCCAAGAGTTTTTTGGAAGAAGGCGCTAAAGTTAAAGCTTACGTATTTTTCAAAGGACGTTCAATTTTATTCAAAGAACAAGGAGAAGTTTTATTACTTCGCTTTGCCAATGACTTGGAAGATTATGGTAAACCAGAACAACTTCCTGTATTAGAAGGAAAAAAGATGATTGTGATGTTTGCTCCTAAAAAAGTAGCAGTTAATCCGGCTAAACCAGCTATGGCTAAACCGGCGGAAAATAATCATCCTGAAAAGAAAAAGGAAGTAAAAGATACCCCGAAAGAAGAAACAAACGACCAGAAGGTCGGCTAAGTATAAACTAATTAATTAATGTACAATGCCTAAAGTAAAGACTAATTCCGGTGCCAAAAAAAGATTCGCTCTTACCGGATCAGGAAAAATCAAAAGAAGAAACGCTTTTAAACGTCACATCTTAACAAAGAAGACTAACAAACAAAAGAAAAGATTAACAGGAAACGATTTGGTTAAGAGCGTTGATAGCAACAGCGTAAAACAACTACTCGCACTGAAATAATTTTTTTATTTAAAAGTGATTTTCTAAAAGATTTATTAACCGAATGCATTTAGCAAATAAGATCGTAAATAGTACGACGCTAACATTCAAAACAATTTAAATTATGCCAAGGTCAGTCAACCATGTAGCTTCAAGAGCTAAAAGAAAAAGAATTCTCAAACTTACAAGAGGATACTACGGAGCCAGAAAAAATGTCTGGACAGTAGCCAAAAACACCTGGGAAAAAGGGTTAACTTATGCATTCCGCGATCGTCGCGCTAAAAAACGCAATTTCCGTGCATTATGGATTCAACGTATCAATGCGGCCGCCCGTTTGGAAGGAATGTCGTATTCAAAATTGATGGGAGCTCTGCATAAAAACGGAGTTGAAATCAACCGCAAAGTCCTTGCTGATTTAGCAATGAATCACCCGGAAGCATTCAAAGCCATTGTAGATAAAGTGAAATAATTATTTATACAAAAAATCCAGACTTATGCCTGGATTTTTTTATTTCCATATTTGTCTATATTTTTAGACATAATTAACCAATTATACTTTGTTGTCTATGTTTTTAGTCATACTTTTGCAAGAGTTTATAAACAATAATAATATGATACAACTGACAAAGGCCGAAGAACAAATAATGCAGATACTTTGGAATCTGGAAGAAAGCACTGTGCAGGATATACGGAAAAAGTTCGAAAATCCTAAGCCGGCAAGGACCACCATTGCTACAGTGCTGGGAATTCTCGAAAATAAAGGTTTTATTACCCACAAAACCTTTGGACGGGTGAATGTTTACTATCCGGTGATCCAAAAAGAAAAATACTCCAAAGCCCAATTATTCGGAATTATGAAAGATTATTTCAATAATTCATTTGTATCGATGGCATCTTTTTTTGCCAAAGAAAATAATCTCAGCATTGAAGATTTGGACAAACTGCTGAATGAAACAAGAAAAGAACTTCAAAAAGAACAAAATAACGATAACCAATGAAAGAATTAATCCTCTATCTGTTAAAGTCAGGGCTGTGGATTACCATATTTTTCGTAATCTATTGGCTATTTTTCAGGAAAGAAACATTTTTTCGCTTCAATCGGATTTTTTTATCTTCCGGTTTGATTCTCTCTTTTTTAATTCCACTATATCAATTTCGTTATGAAGTAAAAATAACGCTTCCAATGCACACAGGAATTTCCGAAACAAATCCTATCACAGCAGCAACAGCATCAATTGATTGGTTTTCAATCCTATCGATTATTTATTTTTTGGGAATATTTATTTTTACGGGATTATGCTTCATTGGATTGAGGAAAATCAGAAATTTTATTACCACCAACAAAATCACATGGGATGGAAAATACAAACTGATTGATTCTCCTGTATTCCAAACTCCGTTTTCGGCATTCAACTATATATTTATCAATACACAACCTATTTCGGAAACGGAAAAGAACCTGATTCTATATCATGAACAATCACACATCGATCAATATCACTGGATTGACTTGGTTCTGGTTAGAATTGTATGTATTTTACAATGGTTCAATCCTTTCATCTGGCTTTATGCTTATTATATCAAGCAAAATCATGAATACCTGGCAGATGAAACCGTCATCAGGAAAGGTCATTCTCCTGCTATGTATCAGGCTGTACTACTTAACTATAGTTTAAACACAAGAATTTATCCGTTCACCAATTCATTCGCTTATTCTAATCATTTAAAACGATTCAATATGATGAAAACACAAATTTCCAATCCGATTAAAAAATGGACTGTATTACTTTTACTTCCCGTTTCTGCTATCTTTTTCTGGGCTTTTGCCGAACCGGAATATACATTTCAGGATTCTCAGGACAAGCCCACTATCAAACAATACCAATATCGAATTATTACCAAGGACTCCGCGAAAATAAGTAAAGATTCCATCTTGATCATTGACACCCACGAGCTGGATAGTATCCCTTTGGGTCTTCAGGGGAAAGTTCAAAAGATTATAAAAATAGTAAAAGATGCCAACCTGGCTGGCAACACAAGCTCAAAAAATGATACTGCTTCTATCATTATTAAAAAAATAGTTAATGGAAAAGAGGAGATTTCTTATAGCTCAAAGCTACCAAAATCCGCCGAAGGAAGTCCTCTTTTTATCCTGGATGGAAAATACATTTCAGCTATAGACAACATCAATCCTGACAATATTGAACGGATCGATGTTCTTAAAGAGAAATCCGCCATAGCTACATATGGCGAAAAAGGGAAAGACGGAGTAGTTATCATTACATCCAAAAAATCTGGTTCTATCAAACTATTTCCTCTTTATATTGTTGATGGAAAAGAAGTTTCGTCTATCGATAATATCAATCCCAACCAAATAGAAAGCATTGAAGTTTTGAAAGATAAATCGGCGACAGATTTATATGGCGAAAAAGGAAAGAACGGGGTGATTATTGTCACAACGAAAAAATAATTGAGAATGGAAAATGGAAAATGATTTCGTGCGCAAGCATCATTTTCCATTTTCCATTCCCAATTTTCAATTTCCTAAACTAACGCAAAGTCCAGCTGCTTCTTCTCCAGATTAGCACGAACCACTTTAATCTTAATCGGATCGCCAAGCCGGTATCTCTGTTTATTGCGACGGCCAATCAGACAATAATTTTTTTCATCAAATTCGTAATAATCGTCATCCAGATCGCGGATAGGAACCATTCCTTCGCATTTATTTTCATTGATTTCAACATACAAACCCCACTCGGTAACGCCTGAGATCACGCCGTCAAAAACCATTCCCATTCTTTCTGCCATAAACTCAACTTGCTTGTATTTAACGGAAGCTCTTTCGGCATTAGCCGCAATTTGTTCCATGGAAGAAGAGTGTTTACAAAGATCCTCATATTTAATTTCGGAAACCGAGCGACCTCCCGACAAATATTTTTCCAGCAAACGATGAACCATCATATCCGGATAACGCCTGATGGGTGAAGTAAAATGCGTATAATATTCGAATGCCAACCCGTAATGACCAATATTGTGAACAGAATATTGAGCTTTCGCCATCGACCTGACGGCTACGGTTTCAACCAGATTCTGTTCTCTTTTACCTTGCACATCATCCAACAATTGATTGATTCCCTTTGAAACGTCAGTTTTAGTTCCATTGATCTTCAATTTATAACCAAAACGACGGATAAATTCGGCAAAATTTTCCAGTTTATCCGGATCCGGAAGGTCATGTATCCGGTAAACAAATGTTTTGGCTTTCTTGTTTTTTCCAACCTTGCCGACAAATTCGGCAACAGTCTTGTTGGCCAACAACATAAATTCTTCTATCAATTTATTGGAATCCTTGGATTCTTTGAAATAAACGCTGACAGGCTTTCCTTTATCATCTATCTCAAATTTCACTTCATAGCGATCGAAGTTGATTGCCCCGTGAACAAAGCGTTTTTTTCGAAGCATCTTGGCCAAATGATCCAGTTTCAGGACTTCTTCCTTATAATCTCCGGCTCCGGTTTCAATGATGTTTTGGGCTTCT
Organism: Bacteroidales bacterium; assembly: GCA_031553435.1. Classification (GTDB taxonomy): domain Bacteria; phylum Bacteroidota; class Bacteroidia; order Bacteroidales; family Azobacteroidaceae; genus JAVBLQ01. The sequence goes on from JAVBLQ010000029.1 coordinate 39,948, forward strand.
TCGTAGGTAAACCTGCGGGCTGACCGGATAACTGTCCGCACAATGCGGGAATGACGAACTTCTCCTTCTTCATTCATTTCAAATATAGCGGAAAAGCAGAGCTTATCTTCATTGGGACGAAGCGAGCAAAGTGCATTACATAATTTTTCGGGCAACATGGGAATCGTTCTGTCAACCAGGTAAATGGATGTCGCCCTGGATTCTGCTTCCTTATCAATTATCGTTCCGGGTTGCACATAATAAGTTACATCAGCAATATGTACTCCCACTTCCCATATGCCATCTTTAACCTTGCGGATTGATAAAGCATCATCAAAATCTTTGGCATCTTTAGGGTCGATAGTAAAAGTCGGCACATTCCTGAAATCTTCCCTGTTATTGATTTCCGACAGAGGTATTTCTACCGGTATCTTATCCGCAGCTTTTTCTACCTGCTCCGGATATTTGTAAGGCAACCCGAATTCTGCCAGTATAGCATGCATTTCGGTAGTATTGTTTCCGGCATCTCCCAGAACATCGACCACCTCCCCTATCGGATTTTTCGCTCTATCAGGCCATTCAAGCACATTTACGATGGCTTTTTGTCCTGTTTTTCCTCCTTTCAATTTATTTTTAGGAATAAAAATATCATTGGCTAATATTTTATTATCGGTAACGAGGAAAGCAAAGGTTTTTTGTACTTCCAATATTCCGACAAACGTATGTTGTGCACGTTCCAACACTTCCAATACTTCGGCTTCCGGTTCCCGGCCTTTACGTTTGGCCAGCATTTGAACTCTTACCCTATCGCCGGTCATTGCATGGTATGAGTTTCTTTCTGCAACAAACACGGGTTGTCCGCCCTTATCCGGAATAAATTGATTTTTCCCATTGTGTCTTCTTTCAAAAACACCTTCGGCAATGACTCCCAAACCGTTCAACTTATATTTTCCACGGCTGACTTCAACCAAAAAGTCATCTTCCGTTAATTGGTATAAAATATCGACTACCGTTAGCCTGTTGGCTTCAGACGTAGCGCCAATCTCACTGGATGCCTGTTTGTAATTGAAAGTTTCTTTGGGGTGCTTATTGAATAATTCAACAATTCGATGAAGCAGATCTTGTTTCTTTATTTTTTTTTCTGATTTCCTTTCTTTTTTCTTGCTCATGATATTCGGATTTATAGTTGTGAAGAGATAAAAAACACAATTCACCTTTCACTGGAGAACGAAGTGAGCTTCATCTTTCACATTCATAATGAATTTCAATTTGAAAATTTAAACAGTTTCTAAACCTTAAACATTCAACTCTAAACGATTTAATGCAAAGGTAAAACTAAATTGGCATGAAATATACATAACTCCTGATAAGTTTTATTTTTCAAAGGAAATAAATTATGAAGTAGTCTTGACTTTTCACTTTTCAGATAATAGAATAAAGATTCAGGAAGAAAGAGATAGACTTGAAGACTTAACAGCCCTACCCGTAACTAGTAAACCGTAACCTGTAACTCATAACCCGTAACCAACAAAATTCAACTTTTTTTCATTAACTTTGCATGCTTAAAAAATTAAGATTAAATCAAATGACTGATCAACGTTATAATTTGAGAGGCGTTTCTGCTTCCAAAGAAGATGTTCATAATGCCATTCAACATATCGACAAAGGAATTTTTCCGAAAGCCTTTTGCAAAATTATACCGGACATACTCGGCGGTGATCCCGATTACTGCAACATCATGCATGCAGACGGCGCCGGAACCAAATCATCTCTGGCCTATATTTATTGGAAAGAAACCGGAGATCCATCTGTTTGGAAGGGAATTGCTCAGGATGCATTGATCATGAATATCGATGATTTGTTGTGCGTGGGAGCCATCGACAATATTCTGGTTTCTTCAACCATCGGAAGAAATAAATTATTGATTCCCGGAGAAGTTATATCAGCCATAATCAATGGTACAGACGAATTTTTATCCGAACTTCGAGATATGGGAATCGGTGTTTATGCAACCGGTGGCGAAACTGCCGATGTTGGCGATCTGGTTCGCACTATTATCGTTGACAGTACTGTGACCTGCCGGATGAAACGTTCTGAAGTTATAGACAATTCAAATATCCGTCCGGGTGATGTTATCGTTGGATTATCTTCCTGCGGACAAGCCAGTTATGAAAAAGGCTATAACGGAGGCATGGGAAGCAATGGTTTGACTTCCGCCCGCCACGATGTTTTTTCAAAATATCTGGCTGAAAAATATCCGGAAAGTTATGATAACGCTGTTCCCCAGGATTTAGTTTATTCCGGAAAATTAAAACCGACAGATACAATTGAAGGATTAACAGTTGATGCCGGACAACTTGTCCTCTCCCCCACCCGAACTTACGCTCCGGTAATCAAGAAAATACTCGATCAGATGAGGGAACAAATTCACGGAATGGTACATTGTTCGGGAGGAGCACAAACCAAAGTACTTCATTTCGTAGAAAATGTGAAAGTGATTAAAGATAATCTTTTCCCTGTCCCACCTTTATTCAAAATTATTCAAGAGCAATCAGGAACAGATTGGAAAGAAATGTATAAGGTATTCAATATGGGGCACCGGATGGAAATTTATCTTCCTGAATCATACGCCCGGCAGGTAATCGACATTTCCCAATCATTTAATATCGATGCCCGGATTGTAGGAAGAGTAGAGTCTTCTGAAAAGAGAGAATTAATTATCGAAAGTGAATTCGGACGATTTGAATACTAACTTTAAAAACAAAAGGCAATGAAAAATATTATTGTTTCCATATTTTTGTTAGTAAGCATCATTGCATTCGATGCTTGTAACAGTAAGCCGGCTGTAGACACCCAAATATCATTATATATAACTCATACCAACAAAATGTGTCCGTTGGTGATAGACCAAATAACACGGTTGGATAGCGCAAAAGCCTTTCCTGATCATACAATAAAACATTATTATACACTGAACACATCAAAAGAGAATGTAGACTTGAATATGTTGAAAGAAAATGTTATCAAAAACACTATCAATGAAATACAAAATAATCCTCAACTAAAACCGTTTAAAGGGGAAAAAATCACTTATATACAAATTTATTCGGATAAAGACGGAAACGAAATATCAACCATCACCGTCAAACCGGAAGATTACGAAAAAGCCCAATAATAGTATATGGCAGAAACATCTTTATTAGAAAAACTAGATATATTAGTTGTCCGTTTCGAAGAAGTCGGCACATTAATTACAGATCCGTCCGTAATTGCCGATATGAAACGATTCGTCAAACTAAACAAAGAATATCGCGACCTGGAAAAAATAGTCACGGCAAGAAATGAATACAAGCAAGTATTGACCGGAATCGAAGAAGCCAAACAAATTCTTGAAAATGAGTCGGATACTGAGCTTCGCGAAATGGCCAAAGAAGAACTGGATACTTGCACTCAGCGTTTACCCCGGTTGGAAGAAGAAATCAAGTTATTGCTTATCCCAGCAGATCCGCAAGACGGTAAAAACGCTATTGTGGAAATCCGTGGAGGAACCGGTGGAGACGAAGCCGCCATTTTTGCCGGCGATTTATTCAAAATGTATCTCAAATACTGTGAAAATAAAGGATGGAAAGTCTCTGTCACAAGTACGAGTGAAGGCACCATCGGCGGATTCAAAGAAATCATCTTTACGGTAGAAGGCGAAAATGTTTACGGTACTTTGAAATATGAATCCGGCGTTCACCGCGTACAACGTATTCCTGTGACCGAAACACAAGGACGCGTACACACATCGGCAGCCACCGTTGCCGTACTTCCCGAAGCAGAAGAGTTTGATGTGGAAATCAATCCGGCAGATCTTGAATTTCAAACCGCCCGCTCAAGTGGTGCCGGCGGACAAAACGTGAACAAGGTAGAAACCAAGGTGCAACTCACACACAAACCTACCGGCATCATGATACAATGCCAGGTTACACGCTCACAAATGGAAAACAGGGAAATGGCTTTGCAAATGTTGCGTACTAAATTATACGACATAGAATTACAAAAACATAACGATGCCATCACGCAACACCGGCGTTCTATGGTTTCGACAGGCGACCGTTCGGCCAAGATCCGTACTTACAACTATCCTCAAGGGCGTATCACCGACCATCGCATTAATTATACGAACTATAACCTGTCCGCCTTTATGGATGGTGAAATACAAACTATTATAGACCAATTGATAATTGCTGAAAATACTGAAAGACTAAAAGAAAGTGAATTATAGTTAGCAAACAAGAAGTTAAACGAAGTTACAAGGAGTTACACGAAGTTATAGGAAGTTATAGGAATGGAAGAAAAGCTGTTGTTTCTATTTCTGCTAACATTGCAGAAGGCTACAAGAAAAGAGGTTTTGCCGACAAGTTGAGATTTATGAATATTTCACAAGGTTCTTTGGAGGAATGTAGATATTATATAATTTTGAGTAAAGATTTGGGGTATATATCTGAATTTGACAAATCTGAACTTGAAAAGTTAATATCGAAAACAAGTTATCTCCTCAATACTTACTGCAGTAAAATTATTACAAATAATGCTAAATAATATTCCTGTAACTTCGTGTAACTCCTTGTAACTTCGTATAACTTCTTAAACATAAAAATATGACCAAACAACAATTATTCGAAAACATCACAAAAAAACAATCCTTCCTCTGCGTCGGATTAGATACGGATATAAAAAAGATTCCGCAACATTTGTTGAAAGAAGAAAATCCGGTATTTGCCTTCAACAAAGCGATTATCGATGCAACCGCTCAATACTGCGTGGCTTACAAGCCCAATCTGGCTTTTTACGAAAGCCTGGGAGCCAAAGGTTTGATTGCATTGGAAGAAACAGTAGCCTATATACGGCAGAATTATCCCGATCAATTTATTATTGCAGATGCCAAACGAGGTGATATTGGTAATACTTCGGAAATGTATGCCCGCGCTATTTTCGATTATTCGGATTTTGATTCGGTTACAGTAGCTCCCTATATGGGAGAAGACAGCGTAAAACCATTTTTAGTTTATCCTAACAAATGGGTGATTTTACTTGCTTTGACTTCCAATAAAGGTTCTCAGGATTTTCAATTAACGGAAGATAAAAACGGAGAACGCTTATTCGAAAAAGTACTGAAAAAATCTCAGGAATGGGCTACCGATGAACAAATGATGTATGTTGTCGGAGCAACCCAGGGCAAAATGTTTCAGGAAATACGCAAAATTGTTCCCAATCATTTTCTATTGGTTCCCGGAGTGGGCGCTCAGGGTGGAAGTCTGGAAGAAGTTGCAAAATATGGTATGAACTCTCAATGCGGACTATTAGTCAATTCATCCCGCCAGATCATCTATGCCGACAGCTCTGAAAAATTTGCAGAAGCAGCTGCGGAAGAAGCGAGGAAAGTACAGGAGGAAATGGCAAAGTATCTATGGATGAACAAATAATACTGGATCATTTGCTCCTGATCTCAGAAGAGGACTCTCATAGTTCTTTTCAGATTATTTATAACCATTATTACCATAAATTATTCCGGCAGGCATTATCATATTTCACAGACCCCGACATTGCGCAGGAAATTGTTTCCGATATCTTTGTCTCATTGTGGCAGGCACGTAGTGTGTTGAATAAAGTAAAAAATCCTGACGCCTACTTATTCATCGCACTCAAAAATGCCCGCGCCAAATACGTTGCCCGTAACTATAATGAACGGAACGAATTATTACTCGAACAATTACCCGAAACCAATTCGGTTACCGATGCCGAAATTGATCTGATACATACCGAACTGCAAAAAAAATACCTGGATGCCGTCAATAATCTTCCTCCACGTTGTGCTGAAGTTTTCCGGTTAGTCAGAGAAGAAAAAAAGAAATATGCAGAAGTTGCAGAGCAGCTTCAGATATCAACAAAAACAGTTGATAATCAAATGACTAAAGCAGTAAAACTACTTTATGCAGAACTAAAAGATCATCTTTTTTTATTTTTTCTTTAGTTTCCGATAGGGAGATTTCTCCCAATTCCTCTCTTTATAATTAAAGTAAAATAAAAACCAAGTAGTTATGCACTTTAAGTTATCATTATTAATCGCTACCCTTTTCTGTTGTCATACATTTTTAAGAGCACAGGAAAAAGAAAATCTTATTTCTTTATCAATGAAAGATGCTTCACTAAAAGAAATCTTAAAAGAAATAGAAAAACAATCTCCTTATTCTTTTGTATACAACGAAAGTATCAATCTATCCACAAAGAAGAGTATTTCTCTGAAAAACAAACTATTAGAATCAGCCTTGTTATTAATTTTCGATGGTACGAATATCGAATGGAAAATATCGGGAAATCACATTCTGCTGCAACAAGCCGCAAAAACATTTACTATTTCAGGATATGTAATGGACCAGAAAACCAAAGAAACTTTGATCGGTTCCAGTATTTATTCCCCGAACATCCGGAAAGGTACTGTCAGTAACAACTACGGATTTTACAGTATCTCATTACCTGCCGGTGAAATCAACCTGAAAGCCTCTTATGTTGGCTATAGCATGAACGAAATACATTTTATATTGACTAAAGATACAGTCATCAACTTATCAATGACAACTTCCGCCATGCTTCAGGAAGTAATCGTTGAGACCAATAAAGGTATTCTTTCCAACATTGAAAACACACAATTAGGAGCAATCAATCTGACGGCAAAAACAATCAATGCAGTTCCAACCATCTTCGGAGAAACCGATTTAATAAAAGTACTTCAACAAACACCTGGAGTATCTGCCGGAACAGACGGTCTTTCCGGCCTATATGTACGGGGAGGAAACCGGGACGAAAATCTCTATCTGTTGGATGGAAACCCGCTTTATGACGTAAATCACGTTTTTGGAATATTTTCGACATTCAATCCGGATGCCATTAAAAATATGGAATTTTACAAAGGAAGCTTCCCTGCACGTTATGGAGGCAGACTCTCCTCCGTTGTAGATGTTCGTACTAAAGACGGAGATATGCAAGAATATCATGGAACAGCAACCATTGGCCTGATTGCAAGCAAAGCACAAGTCGAAGGGCCTATCATTAAAGATAAAGCATCTTTTAATGTTTCATTCCGGCGAACATATTTAGATGTATTCACAACTCCATATTTCTGGATTATGAATAGGAAAAATAAAGCGTTAGGAGAAAAACATTCGGCAGGTTATCACTTTTATGATTTAAATGCAAAATTGAATTACAAGTTTTCGGATAAAAGCCGCATCTATCTCAATATTTATGGTGGAGAAGATGCATTAAAA